>NZ_JBAWSW010000006.1:0-96025 GCF_037104745.1 Bacillus sp. FJAT-53060 | reverse complement strand
AATGCAGGCGATGCTTACTTTCGCTGCCATGAATCTCAAAAAGCTAGCAAACTGGACATGGAAAGGACCATGTCCAGCGTAAGACAACTGATAAATTTTATCAAAATAAGTGAAAACCCCACTTTTACTTGAAGTAAAGGTGGGGTTTGTCTACGGTCTGAAACCTTACACATGAATGTGTAAGGTTAGGCTGTCGAGAAAATCGACAGCCTAAAGGCCTCAACATGAGGCCACTTGATTACTTCTTTCTACTGACAAAAAGCTCATCTACTGTGGTATTCAAGACAGAGGCAATGTCAAAGGCTAATTGTAAAGTAGGGTTGTATTTATCATTTTCAATGGCATTTATGGTTTGTCTTGAGACCTTACAACGTTTAGCAAGTTCTTCTTGGGATAATTTCATGGATTTTCTTAGCTCTCTAATATGATTTTGCATTAAATCACCATATTTTTTTCTGTAAATGAGTAATGGAACACATATCATTTGAATCATTAAGAAAATGGATTCTGCGACTTCTAATACAAGCATACCGATCACCACCATAAATGCATAGGATTGAGCTTTTGAGTAGTAAATTTTTTTCTTTTTGAATCATTGGTGGGATTAAAATGAACAATCTAATCACTAATAATATCACTGAATACACAACTTTTACATCATCCAATTTTTAGTCCCCTCCCAGCCAATATGTCAAATATTTTTTACATTTTGTCCTTTCGATAAAATTATCATAATAAAACAATCATCTGCCCTCGCATGTGCTCTTTCTTTCCTTTTCTCTTCTATTTCTTTATTTAATTGTTTTTTCCGTTCTGCCTTTTTTAGTTCTTTTCACCCATTTCCACCTGTACAGGTGCAAGTTCACTATGCAGCATTTCCTTCTTTTTCATATGATATCAAGAGTTTTCCTCAAAAGGTGACTTCTTTCTTCAAGATATGAGGAGAACTGCACATTTAATAATAGTTTGATTATTTTAAAAATTATTACAATTGACCCTTTCCGATCAAATGTTTGTTTTATACAATAACATTACGCAGCCTGAATCTACTTTGAAAACAAAATAAGGAGGGCTTTCTTATGAAAGGTGAAATTCGCTTAATTCCGTATGAAGTAAAAGCCAATGTGATGGAAGCGAAAGAGACGCCGGAAAGTATTCAGGAGATTAAAGCACCCGAACTTTGGTCAAGTGGCTTCAAAGGAAAAGGCATAACCATTGCTGTCCTTGATACAGGTTGCGATACGGAGCATCCCGATTTAAAAGATCAGATTATCGGAGGCAAGAACTTTACCGATGATGACGATGGAGATGCTGAAAATGTGAAAGACTACAATGGGCATGGTACCCATGTAGCAGGCACGATTGCAGCAACGGATCAAAATGGCGGCATTTTAGGTGTTGCTCCTGAAGCCAAACTACTGATCGTAAAAGTCCTCGGAGGGAAAAATGGCAGCGGGAAATACGAATGGATTATCAATGGCATCAACTATGCGGCTGAGCAGAAGGTTGATATTATTTCCATGTCTCTCGGAGGTCCAAGCAATGAGCCAGCCCTCGAGGAAGCCATTCAACATGCGGTAAACAGCGGTGTGCTTGTTGTCTGTGCAGCAGGAAATGAAGGTGACGGGGACGAGCGTACTGAAGAGTTCTCCTACCCAGCTGCATACAATGAGGTCATTGCCGTCGGCTCTGTCTCCCTTGCAAGAGAATCCTCTAAATTTTCCAATGCGAATAAAGAAATCGACCTCGTCGCTCCAGGAGAAGACATTTTATCCACTCTCCCTAACCATAAATACGGAAGACTGACAGGTACTTCAATGGCTGCCCCTCACGTGAGCGGTGCATTAGCCATAATTAAAAATGCGGAGGAAGAAGCGTTCCAGCGTAAGCTGACAGAACCTGAGGTATATGCTCAGCTCGTGCGGAGAACCCTCCCGCTGAAACAATCGAAACCCCTTGTAGGAAACGGATTTTTATATTTAACTGCGCCTGATGTACTGCTTGAAAAAACGTTGGAATCCGATCTTTTATCTATAGATTAAGTATAGGTCCTGAGAAAAGATAGAATTTTCTCAGGATTTTTTTAATTAAAATTATTCAAAATTTACTTTGACGAAATGAAGTGAACGTTATATAATCGAACACAATAAATTCATAGTTTGAGAGTCGGTAATTCGATGACACGTCGAATTTTAATTGGGAAGACCGGTGAAAATCCGGCGCGGTCCCGCCACTGTAAGTGAGGAGAGCTTTTCTTTTTTGATCCACTATCATTAGGATGGGAAGGATGAAAAGCTTGCAGATTCACCAGCCAGGATACCAGCCGCTCTATCACATCAAACCCCCTACGGTTGATAGGAGATGTCGGAAAAGCATCAGTTCTACTCTCGCTTGATTTCGCACACACATTTTGTCTTTTTAAACCAGACATTTTCCCTCATCAATCTTGATCATGAGTGTGAATGTCTTTTTATATTTAGAGGAGGAATTGGAATTGACAATTGTTAAAACAAGTAACCTAGGTTTTCCGCGAATTGGTTTAAACAGAGAATGGAAAAAAGCACTTGAATCTTATTGGAAAGGTCAAACTGACCGAGAAACCCTATTAAGCACTCTCGATGAACAATTTTTAGCCGCTATTAAAACTCAAATTGATCAACAAATTGACGTTGTTCCTTCTGGAGACTTCACCTTCTATGATCACGTGCTGGATACTGCTGTCATGTTCAATTGGATTCCAGAGCGCTTCCGCAACTTGAAAGACCCGCTAGATACATACTTTGCGATGGCAAGAGGGACAAAAGATGCTGTCTCAAGTGAAATGACAAAATGGTTTAATACAAACTATCACTACATCGTTCCAGAATACGAAAATAGCACGGAATTCAAACTCACACACAACAAACCGCTTGAAGCTTATGAAAAGGTGAAAAAGGCGTTTGGTGTTGAAACAAAACCTGTCGTTCTTGGCCTTTATACATTTGTTTCTCTTTCTAAAGGCTATGAAGCCAATGAAGTGAAAGAGATTCAGCAGCGTCTAGTGCCGTTTTATATTCAGTTGTTAAAAGAGCTTGAAGAAGCCGGTGTGAAATGGGTTCAAATTGATGAGCCTGCTTTAGTCACAGCTTCAAGTGAAGACGTGAAAGCAGTAAAAGAGATCTATCAAACGATTAAAGAAGCTGTACCTGCCTTAAACGTTCTCCTTCAAACATACTTCGACTCAGTAGATGCCTATGAAGAGCTTGTCACGTATCCAGTTGAAGCCATCGGTCTTGATTTTGTCCATGATCAAGGACGCAACCTTGAACAAGTGAAAAAGCATGGTTTCCCGAAAAATAAAATTTTAGCAGCAGGCATCATTGACGGCAGAAATATTTGGAGATCAGATTTAGGTGAAAGATTATCGTTTATTTCTGAAGTGATTGCTGACGTTCAGCCGAAAGAAGTATGGCTACAGCCTTCAAGCAGCCTTCTTCACGTACCAGTTGCAAAACATCCAAGCGAACAGCTTGAAGAAAAACTATTAAACGGACTTTCTTATGCCACTGAAAAACTGGCTGAATTAACGCTATTAAAAGAAGGCTTATCAAAAGGATCTGCTGCCATTGATGTAGACATCACTGAAGCAGCAGAAGCACTTCTAACTTTAAAAGAATTTGCGAAAGGAACGAATGCGGATTTAACAGCAGAACGCAACAGCCTTTCTTCAAAAGATTTTAAACGTCCAGTTGCCTTTGAAGAGCGCCTTCGGATTCAAAACGAATCTCTTGAACTGCCGCTTCTTCCAACAACAACAATTGGAAGCTTCCCGCAGTCAGCCGAGGTGCGCAGTGCTCGTCAAAAATGGCGCAAAAATGAGTGGACCGATGCAGAATATGATGAATTTATTAAGAAAGAAACAAAAAGATGGATTGATATCCAAGAAGAGATTGGCCTAGATGTTCTGGTTCATGGAGAATTTGAACGTACAGACATGGTTGAATACTTCGGTGAAAAGCTAGCTGGCTTTGCCTTTACGAAATTTGCTTGGGTACAATCCTATGGATCACGCTGCGTGAAACCGCCAATCATTTATGGAGATGTAGAATTTACAGAGCCAATGACAGTGAAAGAGACGGTTTACGCTCAAAGCTTAACAGAGAAAAAGGTCAAAGGAATGCTGACAGGACCTGTTACGATCTTAAACTGGTCTTTCCCAAGAACAGATATCTCCCGGAAAGACATTGCCTTCCAGATCGCTTTCGCTTTGCGTAAAGAGGTAGAAGCATTAGAGGAAGTAGGTATTCAAGTCATTCAAGTGGATGAGCCTGCATTAAGAGAAGGTCTTCCTTTAAAAGAAAGTGATTGGGCAGAATATTTAAACTGGGCAGCAGAGTCATTCCGTTTATCGACATCGTCTGTTCAAAATGAAACGCAAATTCATACACATATGTGCTACAGTAACTTCGAGGATATTGTTGATACGATTGAAGACCTTGATGCCGATGTCATCACCATTGAACACTCACGCAGTCATGGCGGATTCCTTGATTATTTAGAAAAACATCCGTACTTGAAAGGACTTGGACTTGGGGTATATGACATCCATAGCCCACGCGTACCATCTGTTGAGGAAATGAGTAAAATCATTGATGATGCGCTGAACGTTTGTCCGACAGACCGCTTCTGGGTCAATCCTGACTGTGGTCTAAAAACAAGACAAGAGCCTGAAACCATTGCAGCTTTGAAAAACATGGTAACAGCCGCTGAAGTGGCTCGTAAAAAGCTGGAGCAGCATGCATAATTGAATGTCTCTCCCCTGCTGAATATAGCAGGGGGTTTTTATATCCGTATATTGTCCTGTTCGATCACCTGCTAGGGTGATTTCTTTTCTAGTATGATTCGTTTATACTAGAGAAGTCAGTCGAACACAGGGAGGAAGACAATGAATCACGAAGCTTTTTTACAACGTGCAATTGATCTTGCAGTAGAAGGAGTCAATAGTGGTACTGGCGGTCCTTTTGGAGCAGTCATTGTCAAAGGTGGGCAGATCATTGCAGAGGGAAGTAACAATGTCACAGCGAGCAACGATCCAACCGCACATGCAGAAGTCACAGCCATTCGAAAGGCGTGCCAGGCTCTACATACATATCAATTAGAAGATTGTATTTTATATTCAAGCTGTGAGCCTTGTCCGATGTGCCTTGGCGCTATCTATTGGGCAAGGCCAAAAGCGGTGTATTTTGCAGCTGGACATGAGGATGCAGCGACTTCTGGTTTTGATGACTCATTTATTTATGAAGAAATCAACAAAGAATACGAATCAAGAAACATTCCATTTTTCAAGCTAACCCTTCAAAAAACCTTTGCGCCATTTGAAGCGTGGGAAGCATACGACAAAAAGAAAGAATATTAACATAAGACACATGCTTTACAGCAGGTGTCACAGATTGTTGACAAAGGGCTAAAGTGATCTTTATTTTAGCCCTTTGTCCTCTTTTGATAATATATTTCTGACATTTTAAAATGATCTTCAGCACGTTCAATATCGTCTTACACAAAAGAAAGCTTGTGCTCCGCCTTTTCATATGACGATATGGCAGCAATGTATTGCCTCCGGCCGAATTCATACATGCCTCTGAAGAAATGATAGTAGGATTCAAGCATGCCGTGACATGGGTTTGATGCTCATCTATTTCTTTCGAAAGATCGGAAAAGTTGGCGCGAAGCATTCCTTCCTTTAATGGCTTTAAAAATGGAAGGAAAAAGAGAGCCCATTGTGACAAGACTCTCTTTTAGATTCGTTATTTTCTTATTTGGCCTTGACCGCAAATCACAAATTTTTCAGAGGTTAAGGCTGGCAGACCCATAGGCCCTCTTGCGTGCAGTTTTTGTGTACTAATGCCTATTTCGGCTCCATAGCCAAATTCAAACCCATCTGTAAATCGAGTCGACGCATTATGATAAACAGCGGCAGCGTCGACGGCTGTTAAGAAAAATGCCGCATGCTGATCATTTTCCGTAATGATTGCTTCAGAGTGCTTGGAGCTATATGTTTGAATATGTTGAATGGCTTTTTCTATGTTCTGAACTATTTTGATACTGACAATTGGTGCTAAAAATTCCGTTTCAAAGTCATCTGTTGTCGCTAAAGTTGCGCTAGGAGCAAGCTGGCATACAGCTTCATCTCCTCGTATCTCTACACCACTTGACTGAAGTGCTTCAAATAACGAAGCACCATGTGTTTTTGCCCATGTTTCATGAATGACAATGCTCTCAATGGCATTACAAACAGATGGTCTTTGGGTTTTGGCATTTAGGACAATTTGCTCAGTCATGTCTTTCTTGGCCGTTTCATCAATGTAGATATGACAATTCCCTGCACCTGTCTCAAGCACTGGAACGGTGGACTCTCTGACAACGAGATCGATTAAATTTTTCCCTCCACGCGGAATGAGGACATCCAGGTAATCGTTTAAGGTGAACAGCGTTTTAGCCGTTTCTCTACCTGTATATTCAATCAACTGCACACTGTCTACTGGAATATTCGTTTCATGAAGCGCTTCATGAATCACCTTCACAATTGCTTTATTACTATGGATAGCCGATGAGCTTCCTCTTAGAATGACAGCATTTCCAGTTTTCAAACAAAGTGTAGCAGCATCCACTGTCACGTTCGGTCTTGCTTCATAAATCATCCCAACCGTCCCGAGAGGCACACGTATCTTTTCAATCAAAAGACCGTTTTCTTTTTGAATGGTTTCTAACGTTTCACCAATTGGGTCTTTTAACTGAATCAGTTGAAGCGTAGCGTCTGCGATCGCTTCAATCCTCTCTTCTGTCAATGTAATCCGGTCTAAGACAGATGGAGTGAACTGCTTTTCTACGGCCGAGTGGACATCCTTTTGGTTCTCCTCAATTAAAAAAGCTGAAGATGCTTTTAGTGCTTTTGCAATTGCGTGTAATGCTTCATTCTTTTGTTCAGTCGTTTTTAATAGCAGCTGATCTTTGGCTACGCTTGCCTTTTTCGCTTTTTCAAGAACTTCATTCATCGTATCCCCTCCTCAGTTTTGTACATGCTGTACCCAATCATCTCGGTGAATGACCTCAGGCTTCTCATTAGAAAGCTCATCACTTCTCATCCCTTTAATGCCCAAAAGCTCATCTGATGCGTACAATGTTTGTCCTTTACCAAGTATTCCATTTGGACCAACGACTTCGACAACCTCTCCTTTCAAAAAATGACCAGAGACATCCATGACACCAGCAGGAAGAAGGCTTCTTCCGTTATGCGAAATCGCCGCTTCTGCTCCCGCATCAATGATGATCTTACCAGAGACAGGTGAGTGAAATTGAATCCATTGCCGACGGTTGTTGACCGCTGATAAGTCTTGTGCACCAATATAAGTTCCGTCACCTTGACCAGCGAGAATGTGAAGTAACTTGTCTTCTCCTGTACCTGTGCCAATGAAGACTTTGACGCCAAGTGAAAGTGCGGTTTGTGCAGCAGAAAGCTTTGATTTCATCCCGCCTGTCCCCACCTTCGAGCCAGTGCTTTTCGCATATGAGAACAATTCATCTGAAATGTGTGTCAGCAAGTCAAATCGTTTCGCCTCAGGATGCTCATGTGGGTTTGCATCATAAATCCCATTGATATCCGTTAAAATGATCAATTGATCTGCATGGATTAATCCACTAACAAGAGCTGATAGCATGTCATTATCACCAAAGGTGAGTTCTTCAATCGACACTGAATCATTTTCATTAATGATCGGTAACATTTTCCTTTCTAGCAGTTCCATCATCGTTGCATATGCATTTCGATATCTTGTACGATCTGAAAAGTCATTACGTGTTAAAAGCATTTGTGCAGGCGTCATATGAAACTGTGAAAATAGTTCTGTATATTTCTGCATTAACAAGCTCTGACCAACGGCAGCAGCAGCCTGTTTTCCTTTTAAAGTCACAGGCCTTGATGGATATCCTAAGCTGCCAAATCCAGCCGCAACAGCTCCTGACGAAATTAAAATGATTTCATGTCCTGCCTCTTTGAGCTTTGCAATGGCTCTCACATGATCCCACATTTTTTGTTCATCAATGGCTCCTTTTTGTTCTGTTAATGAACTGCTGCCAATTTTTATGACGATCCTTTGCTTTTTCATCATTGATTCCCTCCGCTTTACCTCTCACCACAAAAAAATCCCTTTTCTTCCTTATGTAAAGGACGAAAAGGGATTTTCCGTGGTACCACCTTCATTGAATAAGCATATATGGCTTATTCCACTCAACTCCTATAACGCCAGGCATGCGCTTAGATTTTGCCTCTAAGGCTCAAAGGGTAGGTTCAGCAGCTGTCTGCGACAAATGTTTCAGCACTTCATTTGCTCTCTTTACACAGCAGTTCCTGCTTACTATTCCTTTTCAACGCTCATTCATTTTTTTATATTATCACCAATGGCTTCAGAAAAGTCAAGAGATCAATTAAACACGATCGTTTTATTCTCATGAACAATAATTCGATCTTCTAAATGCCATTTAACGGCACGTGCAAGCACACTTCGCTCAATCGTACGGCCAATATTCTTTAAAGCCTCTGCATCATCTCGGTGGTCTACTCGTTCAATATCCTGTTCAATGATCGGCCCTTCATCTAAATCATTTGTTACGTAGTGAGAGGTAGCGCCGATTAATTTGACCCCTCTTTCATATGCCCGCTTGTATGGGTTCGCACCGATAAACGCTGGGAGGAAGGAATGATGAATATTAATGATTTTATTCGGATGCTGTTCTATAAATCCAGGTGTTAAAATTTGCATGTATCTAGCAAGCACAATCGCATCAATATCATACTCATCTAATAATGCGAGCTGCTTTTTTTCTGCTTCTTTGCGAATGTCTTTGTTCGCCTTCACAAAATGGAATGGGATTCCCAGTGCTTCTACTGTATCTTTTGCCGTTTCATGGTTGCTGATGACAACCGCGATTTCCGCCATGACATTACCGCTTTGCCATTCCCATAGAAGCTCATGTAAACAATGAAGTTCTTTTGACACGAAGATCGCCAACTTTTTAAGTTCACTTGCACGTGACATGCTCCATGTCATTTGAAATGATTCAGCAATCGGCTCAAAACTGTTTTTCAACTGATCAATGTTGGCCGAGATGTCTTTCCAGTCAAATTCGATTCTTAAAAAGAAACGCCCACTTTCATGATCTGTTGTGTATTGACTGGATTCAATGATGTTTGCTCCGTGCTCAAATAAAAAGGTAGAAACAGCTGAAACAATTCCAGGCTGATCCGGGCAGCTAACAAGTAATCTTCCTTTTTGCTGATGCTTTTGTCTGTGTAATTCAAGTTTCTCTGTAATCAATGTTCTCATGTATGATAACCTCTTTTACGTTTTCATCTAATGAAATATTATACTGGACTGGAATGAGAAAAAGCAATTGAGAGTCACGTTTTTATTGAATTTCAACTCTGCATCCAACATGTGTTAATGTGAATAGACCTTATATCAAAAAAGGAGTGATGGAGATGAAACGCATGACTTTGTTTGGAATGAACTTTTGGCTTGGATCGTATGCCTGATCACGGGCATTTATCTGTTTATAACTGGAGAAAGGCTCATTCCTTTGCTCACGTTTGGTGTATTTCTGCTTGTGAGTCAGCTTACCGCAAAAATGAAAACGATTCCAATCATCATTCGATGTAACAAAAGGCTGGCACCTATCTGCCAGCCTTTTCTTATTCAATGATTTTCAACCCCACTGCCGCAGATAAAATCAGTGCGATGAAGAAGATACGTTTTGCATCTTTCGACTCACCGTAAAACAGCATACCGACCACGGCACCTCCAGCAGCTCCGATTCCAGTCCAAATGGCGTACGCCGTTCCCATCGGAATCGTATTCATCGCAAGAGACAGCATCAGAAAGGAAAGTGAAAATCCAGCCACAATGAATATAATCCATTTGACATGTCGGTCTTTCTGGAATTGATTCATGATCGTCACACAAAGCATTTCTAAGATGCCCGCTCCACTGAGTAAAAGCCAGCTCATGATTCAGCCTCTCCCTTCTTTTCACCTGTTGTGAGCTTCAGTCCTAATACACCGCACAAAAGCATCACAATCAGAAGCAGTTTGACAAGTTGCACCGGCTCACCAAGCACCATGCCTAAAAGGACGGTACCTGCTGTTCCAAGCCCGGTAAAAACGGCATAAAGTGTGCCAACTGGAAGTACACTTGTTGCTTTCATGAGTAAATAAAAACTCACAATAATACAAACGACGGTTGCGCCCCATTCTATGAGAGAGTGAGCATATTTCAGCCCCATCACCCAACCGACTTCAAAAATGGCCGCAATGAAGACATTTCCCCATTTCATCTGAATTTCTCCTTTCTGAACGATTCCAACCAACAAAAAAGCCCGGAAATCGATCGTTTGATCAAATCTCCCGGGCTTTTATCCCTCCGTGTCCATATGGTCTATCTTTTAGACCATATGTGTTTTCTCTCGGTCCAGACTGCATCAACGCACGGAACCCTAGAAAACCAATTCATGATAAGTAGACCTGCTATAGAGCTTATTCTGTATGGAAATTGTATCACACCTCGGTCTGCCGGTCTGCCGCTTTACCTTCCCTTTCAAATATACTTGTTCATTTTTCAAAAGAAAGTGATTTGAACCGCAGTATACTAAATGGTAGCAAGAGATCAAGATGAAACTGCGCAGCCTGAAACCATTACCTGATGCATTCCTATCAAAAACCGCGACTGAGGTACTCTGTTTTGAGCACTGTTCGAGTCTGTTGATTCAACTTTTCATCCCCCTCTTACTCGTTGCGAAAGATATCGCCGAACAATCCATTTGAATCTGGGGCGAAGTAATGGAAGCCTGCACCGGTTAGTCCTGCTGCTAGTGCCGTCCACATCATTAAACTGACCGTCATCCACACGGCCACTTTTTTTCTTTTTCTACTGAAGCTCATACACATGAAGGCCGCTAAATGGCTGCCGATGATAAAAGGACCGACGAGCGCAAGACCTGGAAGACCATATCGTTCCCAAATCCTTCTGGCTCTTAGCTGTTTTTTCTCCCCTTTTTCATCACTTGTTTTTTCTTTTCTCTTCATTCTCCATTCTTTGAACCGGTCAACAAACACAATAAGAAGCAAGACTGTAAAAAAGTTGCCAATGAACCCAATGATTGCTGCTGTAACAGGATGCAGTCCACTTAGGATCGCCAGTGGAACGACACCGATCACTTCAAAAAATGGCAAAGCTGCCAGTACAAAAACGAGTACATACCCCCATAAGATATCCAAATCCAAAACCCCTTTTCATTTTTGGCCTCTTCCCATTGTAAAGAAAAACATGATCCCATTTCTACATTTTTTAGAAAAAAGAAAAGCACATCGTATAGGATGTCCTCTGTTTACATGGTATTTTCATTTTTCTTGTTTGTCCGGCGTAAGACAAATAGCGTGAGCAATATTAAGATGACAATTGATAGTAGACTTAGTAGGAAAAGCACACTTGGGGACGTCCAGCCAATCCATTCGAATATGAGCTGTGGTCCGAAAAAAATAATCGGAATCAGCGATACAACATTCGCCTTTAAGATCGCATTAAATACGACAATACAAATCAATAAGAGAAGGATGACTTCCCATCTTTGGCTTGAGGTAAGCACAATGAATGGCGTGCCGAGCTTTTGGTCCAATAGCTTGACTGTGATCATAGCGGTCAGCTGAAAGATTCCTAAGATCCAAAAATAGTAAAAAGCCCTACTGCTTGTCTGAAAGGCAGACGCTCTAAACATCACAACTGTCACGATGACATTAGCCACTAAAATCAGTGGGTAACCAATCAGTGCATACCAAGAATACGATAAACTTTGACTGATCGCATCTGATAAAATCATGTAAAAAAAAGACCCAATTAAAAAGACACTGACAAATGGAACCCAGTCTTTATGATTTCTTGAAAGCTCTTTTGCCAGTTCATCAGCAAGTGCTCGCGGATCTCCGCCAAACACATCCTCACCTGTTTTGCCATCTTTTTCAGCTGCCACCGCGTGTGTCGTCAATTCATCCATGAGCTCGTCAATTTCGTTTTCATTTTTCCCCTTTGATATGAGATAGAGTCTCAGCTCTAGTAAGATGTGTTTTGTTTCTTTTGATACCATATTCTCACTTCCCTTTTTGTAATAGGCGTTCTACATTTTCTGATAGCTCATTCCACGTTCAATAAAATCTATTAGCACTTGTTCTCCCCTTTGAGTGAACGTATAGTATTTCCTTTTCGGCCCACTTGCCGGCTTTCGTTACCGGATCACTAGCTGTTCTTATTGTTGGTGTCGTGTCACAAAAAAATCACCGCTTGAAGGGTGATTTTTACGCCCAAGGTTTATGCGTCCAAAGTGCGTCCGCCAATGCTTTACTATGCTTCCGGCGACTTTTTCTTTCCTCTGACCGCTGCTTCGCTGTTTGATGCAGCATGATTTCTTCCTCTGTTTCCGGCATGACTTGCGGGACTCGTTTTGGCTTTCCGTTTTCATCTAACGAGACAAATGTAAGAAATGAGGTCGCTGCGAGTCTGCGCTCTCCAGACATCAAGTTTTCTTTAATGACTTTGACGAACACTTCCATAGAAGACGTGCCGACCCATGTGACATAGGACTCTAAGCAAACCGACTCCTTTTGTCCAATCGGCTCTAAAAAATCAACTGAATCCATCGATGCCGTGACGGTTTCACTTCGGCTGTGTCTTGCTGCCGAGATGGATGCAATATCATCTATATAACTCATTAATTTCCCGCCAAATAAGGTTTGGTGGTTATTCGTATCTAGAGGAAATACCCTGCTTGTTTTAACAACTTTCGATTCTTTGCAATACTTGAAATTTTCTTCACTCATCATGATAGCTCCTTCTTGCTGTTTTCGTTGATGCGGAACGACTTTTATTAAACACTATTCTTTTAGGTTTGTCTAAACTTTTTGCTTTACTCTTACATGAGAGATTTTCTTTCGGGAATGTTTCAACAGTTACTAGAAGGAGGAATTATATAACTATCGATAAACAAGGATTCTATGAAATCAGAGAAAGTGTACAAAACGCCGTACCGTATGAGTGAATATGATGATTTACCAGAGGTTTTCTTGTGCAGTCCTATTTATATGGAAATAAAACAGATCATCAATGAAACCCAAAAGCATTTTGCTAGAGAAAATATTTCTCAAAGCAGTTGCCCAGCATAAGCAATTGATTCAAACGCTAAAAGACCATCATGTACGGCCTATCCTGCTCCCTGCAAATGACCGCTCCCGGGTACACAGTCATTGAAGTGGATTTTTCAGAAATCATTAAATCTGGTGGCTTTTTTGTGGCTTGTCCTATATCATGTGTTCGACATTATTTCGTATCGTATAAATGACAGGCGACTTCATGTCCTTCTTCCGCTACTTGTAATGTTGGTTTTCTTTCCGCACACACGTCCATGGCCGCAGGACATCTTGTCCGAAATACACAGCCGCTTGGCGGGTTCACTGGACTTGGAATTTCTCCTTTTAAAATGAATCTTTTACGCTTGTCTTCTACATCTGGATCTGGAATGGGGATAGCGGATAGCAATGCTTGTGTATAAGGATGAAGCGGCGTCTTATTTAAAACATCACTGCTGGTCATTTCTACGAGATGACCTAAATACATCACACCGATTCGATCGCTAATATATTTGATCATTGACAAATCATGCGCAATGAATAGAAACGTCAACCCTTGCTCTTCTTGCAACTTTTTCAGCAAATTAACGACTTGCGCTTGAACTGATACATCAAGTGCAGAAATCGGCTCATCTGCCACAACAAACTTTGGCGCTAAGGCAAGTGCTCTTGCAATGCCTATTCTCTGCCTCTGTCCTCCACTAAATTCGTGGGGATAGCGGGTGGCGAAGTCATAGCTAAGCCCTACCGCTTCAAGCAGTTCCTTCACGCGGGTGATCCTTTTCTTTTGACTGCCATAGAGGTCATGGATTTCCATCGGCTCCAGCATAATATCTTTTACAGATAGCCTCGGATTTAAGGATGAATACGGGTCTTGAAACACCATTTGAATTTGTCTATTGAAATCAAATGATTCTCTTTTAGACAGATGGTGAAGACTTTTCCCTTCATACAAGGCTTCACCATCTGTCGGATCATAAAGACGCATGAGCACTTTCCCAAGTGTGGATTTGCCGCAGCCAGACTCACCAACGAGCCCAAAGGTTTCTCCTTGCTTCAGCTGAAAAGAGACGCCGTCTAATGCTTTTAAGGTTCTTCCTTTGGATAGATGAAAATATTTTTTTAGGTTGTTGACTTGTAAAAGTGGTTCAATTCCCATCACATCTCCCCCTCTCGCTTGGCAAATACCGCCTTGCACCTGCCCATTCTCTTTCATATGAAGTGCCAGAAAGGGATAGAAGCTCAATTTGTCTGCCGGTTTTCGGCGAATGGAGCATCAAGCCGTCCCCAGCATAAATCCCTACATGGCGCACAGCTCCCTTTCCATTTTCATTTGCAAAAAACATCAGATCACCAGGTTCTAAATGACTTGTGGAGACCGGGGTTCCTTGAACCGCTTGATCACTTGCATCTCTTGGCAAAAGATATCCGCACGCTTTGTACATGCTGTAAGCAAAGCCTGAGCAGTCGTAGCCAAAGCTGCTCATGCCCCCCCATAAATACGAAAGTCCAATAAATTGTTTTCCCATGTCTAAGACATCCCTGCCGCTCCTAGAGGAAGGCGATGAAACCAGGCGCACATCCTCTTTTTTGATTTCTCTTCTTCCTACCGGGGTAAGAACATGAAAATGATCACGGGTTTCTTCGACAGGTGCCAGCTCTGTTAAAAAACTAACCTCCATATCCATTTTCCCTTTTTGATATAGCACGGCTTTTTTCTGACAAACGATATAGGTTCTAGCTGATGCCTTTCCCTCTGTTACTTGCTTTAACTGCTCTACAGGGATATAGCCTGGATAGCCTTGTGGATGTTTCCTGCTTACCTGCTGTGGTATCACCACTTTCATCCACCCGTCTGTCTCCTCTAACACAATGACTCGTTCACCGAGTAGCACTTGCGATTGAATCAAATTTTCTTTACATAAAGCCAATTTCTCTTCATACGTTTGCTGTTCAATCCACTCTTTGATCGGGACGGAATTGCGAAGAATCTTTCGATCGATTTCTCTCGGCGACTGCGGCGCTGTCCATACATTTGCGACTGGAACCTTTGATTCATATATGATCATAAGACTCCTTTCACTCCTTGAATGCCTAACCCATGATGTGGCGGAAAAAAAATATCTTTTCCTTGATACACAATTCCTCCCTCTATTAAATCCTCTTTTAGCATGAGCGGGGCATCAAAGTCGAAGCGAGTGATATTCGGCTGGCTTGCGGCCAGATGAGCGGCTGCTGTAATGCCGAGTTTTGTCTCAATCATACTGCCAATCATGCACTTTACTCCGTATGCTTCTGCTAATCCATTGATTTTCAGTGCTTCCTTTATACCGCCTGATTTCATTAATTTTATGTTGATCAGATCACAGCTTCTCGTTTCAAGCACCTTGATGGCATCATGGAACCGGAAAATGCTTTCATCTGCCATGATCAATGTGTCTGTTGCTTCCGTCACCCTGCGCAGGCCTTCAATGTCTTCTTTATGCACCGGCTGTTCGACTAACTCAATATTCAGTGCCTCCATTTTTCGAATGGCCACGATCGCTTCCTTCCACGTCCAGCCCTGGTTGGCGTCAAGCCTGATTTGTATATCCGGCCCGACCTTTTCTCGAATCCGTTTAATGCGCTGAATATCGGTGTCTATGTCATCTTTCCCCACTTTTACCTTTAAGGTGTGAAAACCTTCAGCTACGTATTGCATCGCATCTTCTGCCATCTCTAGCGGCCGATTCACACTGACGGTATAATCCGTTTCAAGCTGATCGCGATAACCGCCAAGGTATTGATAAAGCGGAAGCCCTGACTGCTTCGCTAAGCCATCATAAATCGCCATATCAATCGCAGCCTTTGCGCTTGTGTTTCCAACAAGCACACGGTCCATTGCTAAAAAGATTTGTTCATACCCTGCCAAGGAAGACCCGAGCAAGATTGGCTTTATCACCTCACAGATGGCATAGTCTATGCTTTCGAGTGTTTCACCTGTAATCACCGATGTTGGCACTGCTTCTCCATAGCTTGTTTCCCCTTGGTCATATGTGATGATCACAACGAGAGATGCTGCGTCATATACCGTTCTTAAAGCCGTTTTGAACGGCTTTTTTAGCGGTACACTCGTTCTGCATGTATGAACATCCACGATTTTCATTTGATCGCCTCTTTCGCCGCAACTCCTGGAGAAATGTGCAGCTTTTTTCCTGTAGCATCTAATACAGCCTGCGTTCCTATTGGGATGGCGAAATTTGGAGTTGAATGGCCGATCCGAAAGCCACCAAGTGCAGGCTTCTGTTGAGGCACAATATAAGTCTCCCATAGCTGCTCCAGAGTCAGGGATTGCTCTTTCTTTTTCGGCTCACATTGATGAAAATCCCCAATAATGAATCCAGCCGCATCATCCAGTTTCCCAGCGGATTTAAGATGCTGCATCATTCGATCAATTTTATATGGTTCCTCGTCAATATCTTCAATGAACAAGAGCTTCCCCTTCGTATCGATCTCAAACGGTGTACCTAGTGTTGTCACGATGAGGGCAAGGTTCCCTCCTGTGATCTCGCCTGATGCTGTGCCGTGATAGAAGGTATGAAGAGGTGACAGATGGTGCGCATACGTAAAGGCCTTTGGTGTCAAAAGCTGCAAAAAGGTATCCTTCGTATACGGATGGACGTCATCATGCCCCACATCAGACGATAGCATTGGGCCATGAAAGGTGACTAGGCCCGTCTGCTGCTGGATGGCCGTATGTAAAAACGTAATATCACTATAGCCCCAAAAGATTTTTGGGTTCCGGCGAATCAAGTCATAATCAATGGCTTCTGCAATTCTTCCAGTCCCGTATCCCCCGCAAGCACAAATAACGGCCTTCACTTCTGGATTTTGGAACATGTGATGAATATCTTCCACTCGTTCATGATCATGTCCTGCTAAATAACCATATCGACAGTCGATATACTTTCCTTTTTTCACCTTCAGCCCAAGACTTTCTAAAAAGGCAATGCCTTTTGCTAATTTCAGCTCATCAGGCGGGCTTGCTGGTGCAATAATCCCCACCGTATCCCCTGTTCGAAGTGCGGCTGGCCGCTGGTTCATGCCATATCCCCTCTTTCTCTTTGTTTCTTTCAATCTATGGGCATCTTCCCCATAACATGAGCAATAAAGGAACAGACGTTTTTTTCAAAGCGTTCTTTTATCTCATTTACTCTCCATTTACTTGCGCCCATTTCAAATCGATATAACCAACCGGGTGTCGAACAATGCCCTTCACATCTTCTTTTTGTAAATGTACTTGGTTATAAAAATGAATCGGAATAATCGGTGCTTCTTCAATGAGGAGTGCCTCCGCATCATGCAGAATGCTATTTCTCTTTTGTTCATCTGCTTCTTGTCTCGCCTTTTTTATCATCTGATCATATGTTGCATTTGACCAACCTGTCCGGTTCATGGCATTACCTGTTTGAAAACTCTCTAGAAAATTGATTGGATCTGCATAGTCTGCTAAAAAAGAACTTTGTGAGAATTGGAATTTGAGTGCCTTTTGATCTTCTGCAAACACATTCGCTTCCATGTTGGCAAGCTTGACATCTATTCCTAGGGCGTCTTTTAATTGCTGCTGAATGGCTTCAGCTTTTTTCTTGTTCTCAGGCTTTGTACTATATGTTAATGTGACGGGCGGCAACTTGGAATAATTCTCTTCTTTTAGCCCTTTTTCTAGCAGCTTGCCCGCTTCACTCGCATCATTTTTAACAAGGTCGCCCCCAGCTTCTCTAAAATCTTTCCCATTTGAATCTAGAATACCTGGGGAGACGAAGGCGCGAGCTGGTTTCTCTTTATTTTTTGTTACATAATCCACGATATCTTGCGGGTTGATGGCCATTTGAAAGGCTTGGCGAATGTTCTTATTTTGAAAGGGTTTCATGTTGACATTCAGACGATAAAAGAACAGTCCAGCCTGATCCTCAATTTGAACATCTTTCCTTTTTAGAAGGTCTTCACTTTGTTCTGCTGGTACAAAGGCAGTATCTAAATCTCCTGATTGATACATTTGATAATCCGTGTTTCGATCACTGATCATCAGCCATTTCACTTGATCCAGCTTGACCGTTTTTTTGTCCCAATACATCTCACTTTTTTCCATTGTGAAGCTCTCATCATGTTTCCACTCTGTAAGCTTAAACGGTCCATTGCCGACAAAGGTTTTGGCATCCTTTGCCCAATTCGGATCTTTCTCGACCACCTTCTCATTCACCGGGAAAAAGGCAGGATTTGCGGTCATATTTATGAAAGATTTCTGCGGGTACGCAAGTGTGGCCTCAAGCGTTTTGTCATTTACAGCACTGACCTTTACATCTTCTTTCTTTCCTTTTCCGCTGTTAAATGCCTCGCCTCCTTCAATCATGTAAGCTAAGAACGCCGCAGAAGAGCCGGTTTTCGGATCTAACAGCCGCTTCCACGCATATTCAAAGTCACTCGCTTTGACCGGATCGCCATTCGACCACTGAATGCCATCTCTTAAATGAAAAGTGTACGTTTTCCCGTCTTCTGAAATCTCCCATTTTTCCGCCATTGCAGCAGATGGTTCGTGCTTTTCATTGAGTCTCGTTAATCCTTCCATTAAATTATTGATTCCTTGCCAGGATACATTATTAAAACCAATTGGCGGATCAAACGATGTCGGTTCATTTTCATTATTTAATGTTAAAACTTTTTCTTCCCCCTGATTGCTTGACGATCCTTTATTTGCTTGCTCATTGGCTGTACATCCAATGAGCAGCATAATAGATAACAAACATACATTGAAGATCCAACCTTTTTTTCTCATGAGAAACTCCCCCTTTGTGTTGAAGATAAAATCGTATGCTTCGCTCGCTCATCCTGGAGCCAGCAATGCACTGTATGTGAAGGCGAACGCCGCGTTTCGTGCGGCATGATATGATCACACACTTTCATCGCTGCTGGGCACCGCTCAGTATATGGACAGCCTTTCGGTGGAGCAAATAAATCAGGCGGGCTTCCTTCAATTGGAATGAGTTCATCTTTCATATCCAGTCTTGGAACAGATTCCAGTAGTCCTTTTGTGTATGGATGCTGCGGACTGTAAAAAATTTCTCGTCTTGTACCAACCTCAATCATATTCCCACCGTACATCACAGCCACTCGATCTGCGACTTGAGCTACGACCCCTAAATCGTGTGTGATTAAAATAATGGTGACACCTGTTTTCCTCTGAATCTCTTTAAATAGTTCTAAAATTTGCGCCTGTATGGTGACATCTAGTGCGGTTGTCGGTTCATCTGCAATCAGTACCTTAGGCTTGCAAATTATCGCCATTGCAATCATGAGCCGCTGCCTCATTCCACCACTGAACTGATGTGGATATTGCTTTAATCTCTCCATAGGCTGCGGAATGCCAACCAAATCAAGCATACGAATAGCGGCTTCTTTGACTTCTTTTTTGGTCAGCTTCTGATGTTCCTTTGCTGCCTCCATCAACTGGTCACCAATTGTCAGGGTAGGATTCAGTGCGGTCATTGGATCTTGGAAGATCATCGAGATATCGACACCACGGATGGTGCGCATTTCTTTTTCAGATAATGAAAGCAAGTTTCGGTCACGAAACCAAATTTCTCCCTGATCCACATGAGCGCTATATGCCGGTAAAAGTCTCATGATACTTTGTGACGTCACACTTTTTCCGCAACCTGATTCTCCAACAATGGCAAGGGTTTCTTTTTCATACACATCCATATTCACCCCGCGTACCGCTTGAACCGAGCCGCCATATGTCTGAAAGCTGACATGCAGATCGATAATCTGAAGAATTTTTTTCACAGCGCCATCACCTCTTCATCTTTGGATCAAGCGCATCTTGCAAGCCATCACCTAAATTGTTAAAACAAAACATCGTGAGTGAAATAAAAAATGCTGGGAAAAATAAACGCCACCAATGTCCATTGTCTGATAGCACAGTTGGCAGAGCATCATTGGCCATCACGCCCCAGCTTGCAAACGGCGCTTGAATACCTAAACCGAGAAAGCTTAAAAACGCTTCTGCAAATATCGCTGTCGGCACAGTCAGAGTCATTTGCACGATAATCGGTCCCATCGTATTCGGCAGTAAGTTTCGGCGGATGATTCGAAGGCTTTTTGCACCAAAGGTTTTAGAGGCCAGAACATATTCCTGGTTTTTCAGCTGAAGAACCTGACCTCTAACGATTCTGGCCATTCCAATCCACCCTGTCACTGTGAGGGCTACAATAATGGTGACAAGCCCAGGCCCCATGAGCACCATCAATAAAATCACCACGAGTAAATAAGGAAGGCCATAGAGCACCTCGACGATTCGCATCATGACATGGTCATATTTCCCTCCCTTATAGCCGGCAATACCTCCATAAATAACACCGATGGCAAAATCCATGAGTGCTGCCATCACGCCGACAAATAACGAAATGCGTGCTCCGTACCATGTACGCGTGAACACATCTCGTCCAAGCTCATCCGTTCCAAACCAGTGAGCAGCAGACGGCGGCAGATTTTGCATCGAAAGAAGCTGCTCTGTCACACTATTTGGCGCAAGCAGTGGACCCAAGACCGCCATAATGAAAAGAAATATCAACACCGATAGACTAAACATGGCAAGTTTATTTTTCTTTAACCGTCTCCATGTGTCTGCCCAATACGATAGAGAAGGTCTTTTAATGGTATGGGCTTTCGGTTTCTTTTCCTCTCTAGGAAAAAACCATTCATCCGGCACTTCATGGGTTCGATTCGTTTGATCCTGCTGAAGGTGTATACTCATGCCTTCCCTCCTTTCTGATGTAACTGAATCCTTGGATCAAGCAGATGATACGCCACATCTACAATGAAAAGAAGTGTGATTAAGATGATGCTATAAAAAACAGTGGTACCCATGATTACTGGATAATCACGATTGTTAATACTTTCGACAAAGTATTTCCCCATTCCAGGGATGGCAAATATTTTTTCAATGACAAAACTTCCTGTTAAAATACTTGCGACAAGTGTCCCAAGAATGGTGACAACGGGTAAAAGCGCATTTCGAAGCGCATGTTTAAACACAATTTTAAAAGGTGACAGTCCTTTTGCTTTTGCAGTGCGAATATAGTCCTGCGTCAGCACTTCAATCATGCTCGATCTTGTTAACCGAGCGATAATCGCCATTGGACCGACAGCTAGTGCAATTGTAGGAAGGACCATATGCATCGGACTTGTCCACATCGCTGTAGGGAAGAGTTTCAAATTCACAGCAAGCTGCTGAATCAATAAGGTAGCAAAGATAAAGTTTGGAATGGATATACCGAAAACAGCAATGGTCATGGCCATATAATCAATGAAGCCATTATGCCGGAGGGCAGCCATAACCCCTAGCAGGATGCCAGAGATGACAGCAATCAAAATTGAGATAAAACCAAGTTCTAATGAGACTGGGAAGCCTCTCGCCAATAGATCATTGACACTTTCAGAAGGCTTTTTAATGGAAGGACCAAAATCAAAGGTAACGATGGATTTTAAATAGATAACATATTGAACATAAAGTGGTTCATCTAAGTGATAGTAGCTTTCGAGGTTTCGTTGGACGGTTTCGTTTGTATTCCGTTCTTCATTGAAGGGCGATCCTGGGATCACCTTCATCAAAATAAACGTTAAAGTCGTAATGGTTAAGATCGTGGCAATCATCGCAATAAAACGCCTGAGTAAAAAGCTGGCCATCTTCTGTCTCCCCCTCGCTTAACAAAATGTTGTACGTGCGGCAAGCTCTGTCATGACAAGCATGGCTTGGTAGGCTTCTAATATATGATTCGCTTGATACGTCACCGTTGTTGTCCCTTCTACGATGGCAGTACCCGGCATTAAATTTGCCCATTCGGCTTGTCCATAATTGGCAAACTCGATCTTGAGTAGTGGCTGATCAGGAGGTGTCAGCGGCGTCATTTGATGAATCTGTTTCATGGCAGCTTCCGCTTGCTGCGAGATTTGTTTGTTTACTTTTGCTGGTGTTAAGCATTTCACAGCAGATCTTGATATGGTTTCTTTCACTGCAACTGTTTTGACGCCAGGCATCAGCTTTTCTGCTTCAAGTGCTGCCTGATTGTCTCCGCATACAAGAATCACCGGGACACCATAATATCCTGCGACATACGCATTCAAGCCCATTTCTCCAATTGGATGATCATTTATGTAAAAATGTCTGACACCAAAGATCATACTGTGGGACATCACACCTTTCATCGATGCCCTCGCATGGTAACCTAAAAAAACAGCTGCATCATAGGTTTGATCTAATCCTTGAACCATTGAATAAGGTTTTACATCACCTGAAATCAGGGCTACCTCTTGATGTAATTCTTCAATCAAGAGATTATTCATTTTAGAATGACTGTCATTGACCAAAATATCCGTTGCACCATGCCCAAAAAGAGCCTCTACACAGGCATTCACTTCACCGGTCATGATTTTCCTGCCACGCTCATAATTGTGCTTTCGGGCATCGACAAATGTATGATCAGCTAGACCAGTAATTCCCTCCATATCGACAGATAGATAGAGCTTCATCCCCATCCCCCTTTAATTAAACTTAAAATTCGTGTATATTTTTCTAAATTTTCTAAAAAATTATATGAGAACTTGATTGATTTTTCAATACAATGTCTAAAAATAAGGAAATTAGACTCACCTACTACAGGTCAAAAGAATAGAAGGTAAGGGTTTTTTTAACATATAAAACACTGCTTCGTCGATCTGTGATTTCAGGTGCATATTTCTTCATGGTTTGCGTAAATAAGTCATCAAACATACGGGGCCTGCTTTTGAATGACCGCAGCGCCTTCTCCTGTAATCCCACCTTTTGTCGCCACCCACCCTATCGACGGTTTCAGCGAATGTAAGGCTACGCTCGACAAGCACCTGTCTCCACAATTTTTTTAGTCTCCTCTATTATCCTTAAATTCACTACTTTTAACAATATCCCACAATGTTTTCATTTTTATCCCACACTTTTTTCTTACGATAAAGTCAGCTTCAACAACATACGCAAACATCTGATAAACATACATGTAAAAATTCATGAGAGAGAGTGATTGAAATGACTAACCACAAAGATGAAAAGTACGAATTGCAGATCATTGACCAACCTCAAAAAAAGAAGAAAGGTCGATTAGGCTTGTTTAAGCCCTTTGCAGGTGGAATTGTTGGGGGAGCATTAGCATTTGGAGTCTATATCATAACCCCATATGCTCAGCACTCAGTGGACAATACAGCAAATGAATCGTCAACAAAAACAGAAGCTGTACAAACATCAAGTTCGCCCAACAGCATTTCCAATATGGTTGAAAATGTATCACCTGCCATTGTTGGCATTACAAACTATCAAACACAAAATCAAACAACAACAGACTTTGAAGATTTCAATACGCCTTTTGATGAATCCAAGCAAAATCAAAACAAAAGCAGTCAAGGGGAAGCAACCGGTACAGGCTCTGGGGTTATTTTTAAGAAATCCGGAAGCAAAGCCTATATATTAACAAACAACCATGTGATTGAAGGGGCAAACAAACTGACAGTCTCCTTGCATGATGGCAAAACCGTTGAGGGGAAACTGGTCGGTGCTGACCCGCTCACTGACCTAGCTGTTGTGGAAATTAATAGCAGACATGTAACAAAGGTTGCTGAGCTTGGAGATTCCTCCTCACTTCGAGCTGGAGAAACAGTTATCGCAATCGGAAACCCACTTGGTGAAGATTTATCAAGAACGGTGACGCAAGGAATTGTCAGTGGTGTCGATCGAACGGTCTCTATGAATACATCAGCTGGTGAAAGCAGTATTAATGTCATTCAAACAGATGCAGCTATTAACCCGGGCAATAGTGGTGGACCACTTCTCACTACAGATGGAAAGGTTGTGGGAATTACAAGTATGAAAATTTCTGAAACAGGCGTTGAAGGAATTGGTTTTGCGCTTCCCATCAATGATGTCAAACCAATAGGACAGCAGCTACTTACAAATGGAAAAATAGAACGCCCATATATCGGCATTAGTATGCTAGACCTGGAACAGGTCCCGGATGTTTATCAGAAAGAAACACTCGGACTCAAAAGCAGTCAGGTGGATAAAGGGGTCTACGTAAAAGAAGTCGCTGCAGGCTCACCTGCCGCAAAAGCAGGCTTAAAGTCAGAGGATGTCATTACCGCCATAAATGGCAAACAAGTCAAAACCGGCAGTGAATTACGATACGGGCTTTATACGAATGCAAAAGTAGGAGACACAGTGAAAATCACACTTGTTCGAAACGGAAAAGAAGAAACAAAACAAGTCACATTAACCCAATCTGAATCAAAGCAAGTGACCTCCTAATATAAAAAAGTAGCTCACCTCATGAGCTGCTTTTTTATGATGATAATCTTTGTTCGACTTCTGCTCGTTTATGCTCTAAAAATGGCGGAAATGTTAACCGACCAAACTCCTCCACACCTTCGTCCACTGTAAACCCAGGTCCATCTGTTAAAATTTCAAACATAATACCGCTCTCTAAAGTAAAGAGCTTTAAAATAGAAGCGTTCCACGACACCAGAGTTCGTAAAGCCTGCTTTAGATATTTTGTTATGCATTTTTCAAGCTCCTCTGCGTTTGCAACTGTTAATTCTACTGGCCCTAAGCCTCTGATCGCAAATTCTGAAGGAATATCGTCATTCACTGACGGTGATCCTGCCTCAAGTCCGCTTGGTTCTACTGTCAAAAACATCTGCTGCCCTTCTGAACCTGTAAATCGCAAAGTAGGTCTGCCGGTTTATTTTCATTATTCTCACTCCTATTTTAAAATATCTCGAATTCAAGTGCATTTTCAAAAAAAGTCAACCATTTGGCTGCACATGTGCTGGATGTTCGGTTTTCGCTATTTAAATTAACATTGAATCAAAATAAACCTCTTATTGTTCGTTTTTATCACAACATTCATGCTGATATCTCCAATAAACAAATTTTTTCGTAATTAAAATACGAAAATCAGAATTTTTTTTAAATTCTTGTTTTCCTAAAATCGTATTACAATGAATAAAATACATGTCACAGCAACGTATGAAAGTGATGCAGGAGGTCGTGTGTAATGAACAAAGAACAACCAGCATTAAAACAAGATATCGGCTTATTCTTTGCCCTTTCTCTTGTCATCGGGACAATTATTGGGTCAGGCGTATTCATGAAACCAGGCAATGTCCTTTCTTATTCAGGAAGCTCCGACATCGCATTATTTGCTTGGCTGTTAGGTGGAATCTTAACCCTTGCAGGCGGACTAACTGTCGCTGAAATTGGTACACAAATCCCGCGAACCGGCGGCCTGTATGCTTATCTTGAAGAAGTGTATGGTGAGTTTTGGGGCTATCTATGCGGCTGGGTGCAAATTATCATTTACGGACCTGCCATTATTGGCGCTCTCGGTCTTTATTTTGGTTCCTTATTAGCCAATTTATTTTCCCTTTCTTCTTTATGGTCTACAATCATTGGCATTATCACGGTTCTTTTTTTATGTTTGATCAACATTATGGGGACAAAGTACGGCGGGTTTATCCAAGGTCTGACCACGATCGGAAAGCTTGTCCCGATTGCCGCGATTATTGTGTTTGGCTTATGGAAAGGAAATGAACACATCTTTACAGCTGTGAATGATAGTATTGCACAGATGAACTTCGGCGCAGCGATTCTGGCTACTTTGTTTGCCTATGATGGCTGGATTTTGCTTGCAGCTCTCGGCGGGGAAATGAAAAATCCGGAGAAACTGCTCCCTCGTGCAATGGCAGGTGGTATTTTAATTGTCACCGCTTGTTATCTCTTTATTAATGTTGCCCTTTTGCATGTATTACCAGCTGATCAAATCGTTCAGTTAGGTGAAAATGCGACGAGCACTGCTGCAACCATGCTATTTGGTCCAATTGGCGGGAAAATTATTAGTATCGGCATCATCATTAGCATCTTTGGCTGTTTGAATGGAAAGGTTCTTTCTTTCCCCCGGGTTATTTTTGCCATGGCAGAACGAAAGCAAATTCCGTTTGCTAAAGCCATTTCACGAATACACCCTACCTTTCAAACACCTTGGGTGGCTGTATTTGTGCAGATTTTGATTGCCATTGTGTTTATGATCGTCAGTAATCCAGAGAAGCTGTCAGAGGTTTCGATTTTCATGATTTATATCTTTTATGTGATGGCCTTTTTCGCTGTATTTAAGCTAAGAAAGCAAAACATCGGAATGAAGCGCGCTTATAGCGTACCACTTTACCCGCTGACACCGATCATTGCAATTATCGGCTCTTTATTCGTCTTAATCAGCACGATGATCACGGATTGGAAAAGCTGTCTGATCTCCATGCTAATCGGAATGGCTGGACTGCCAATTTATTACTATATGAAAAAAGCACAAAATAAAGCAGAGCGCTAAACAGCCTCTGCTTTATTTTTTATATTGTTTGATCACTTTATATGATTCGTTTAAATACCTTATGAGCCGGTACGGCTTACTTAGTACACGGATGGGGAGCCTCGAAATAAAACCATTCAAATTGGTCTTATATTCCTGGGTCATCCGTTTTGGCTTTGTCGCAATTTTTTCGTATACTTCTTTGTAAAATTCCTTCATGATGTCGACTTGCACACTGATCTTCTGATGACACTCTGTACACTCAACGCTTTTCATCTGATCATTCACATAAACGATGCTGTGGAGGGTCTCTTCTAGGCACCGAGTACAGTGTAGGTTTGCTTCCATTTCGGTTTTCTTCAAGATACACAGCTCCTTTCTCGTTTAGTGTTGCTGTTTTGATACAATACGATGGCCGCTTGCCGTTTATTGGACTGATGCTTCCTTTAAAATGGCTGCTGCAGTCAGTTCATCGGTCACCAGCACTTGAATAAAGCCGCCATTTAAAGCACCTAAAATACTTTCTGCTTTATGGGTTCCTTCCACAACGGCGATGACTTTCTTGACGCTTTTTAATTGTTCTAGCGACAACCCAATGACCTTTTGGTTCAGTTCATCTTGGACAGGTTTTCCTTCTCCATCAAAGAAGCGAAACCCAATATCACCAACAGCACCTGATTGTCTTAGACCAGATAGATCCTCTTCTTTTAAATAACCGACTGTTTTTAATGTAGAGCCTTTATGCGGATTTCCAATACCGATGAGGGCAATATCCACATTTCTGCCTTCTTCAAGCACAGCTTCTATGTCCTGCATCGCCATGAGCCGTTCCTTTAATTCTTCTGTTTCTAAAATCGCAGGTGCATATAAATAGGTACACGAGCCATTCATCTTCTTTGCCAGCTCATATGCCAGCTGATTGGCATGAATGTCGACCGCCTGCCTGCCCATCCCGCCCTCTAAAGGGATGACTTTGACTTCGTTTCTTCGTTCAAACGGATATTCCTTCACAAGTTCAGCAAGCGTAGTGCCCCAAGAAATGCCGATTTTCTCAGCGCCTTTCATTTTTTTGGATAGGTAATAAGCGCCTGCTTGGCCGACTGCTCGCTTGACAAGCTCAGACATTGTCCCGACACTTGGGACAACGACAGCATCTGTTAATTGAAAGGTCGTTTCTAGCTGCTTTTCGAGTTCCACCGTATGAATGCTTTCATCCTTAATGTATACTTCAACGATTCCAACATCTTTTGCTTTTTGTAGAAGCTTTGAAATGACTGGTCGTGAAACATTTAGCTTTTTTGCAATTTCCTGCTGCGTCCATCCGTCTGTATAATAAAGATGAGCAACCTTGACGAGCTGTCGTCTTTCTTCCCAATTCAGCATGTGACATCACCCTTTTAATATACTATGATTACCAGTATACCAAACATTCGTTTTCGATTGGAACAATTGTTATGAAAATGACAAAAAAAGCGATCAACTCTCCGCTTTTTTTTCCTCGGTATATTTCGGCTGATACGTTCTCCCGCCGTCTAACAGGATAATCTGTCCGTGCAAATAGCTTCCCTCGTCGTTTGTGAGAAATAAAGTGAGACCTGCGATATCCTCAGGTTGCCCTAATCTCCCAATTGGAATGAGCGCTTGAAGTTGCCTTTTTTCCTCCTCAGTAGGATAAAGAGTATCAAGCATTTGAGATTCAATGACACGCGGTGCAATGACGTTAATGCGTACATGATATGAGCCTAATTCCTTTACGAGCGAACGCATCAGGCCAAAAGCACCTGCTTTTGACGTGTAATACTGAATACCACCCCCAGAGCCTGTTATCGCTGATCCCGAACCAATGATGACAATACTGCCTTCTTGCCGCTCACATAGATAGGGTGCCAAGGCTTTGATGCAATAAAAAAGACCATATAAATTCACAGCCAGTGTTTTTTTCCAAAGTGAAAAATCAACTTCTAAAAAAGGAAGTGACTTTGTCATTCCTGCTGAATACACAAGATGATGAATGCCGCCTAGCTCCCTTTCAGCTGCTGACATCATCTGCTGAACACTTTCCCACGATGAAACGTCAGCTTGAAAAGTCAGCAGATGAGGATGCTGCTTTTTTAATCGCGAAAGACCCTGATCATCTATATCTGACACAGCAACACGATGCCCCTCTTTTAAAAAACGCTCGGCAACTTCTCGCCCGATCCCTTGAGCACCACCAACAATGAGAACTGGTTTTCGATCATTAGCCAGCGCTCTCACCCCCGTCGAGCATAATCGCTGCTCCATCTGTAAATGAACCATACGATGTACTTAAAAAAACCGTCATATGAGCGACAGTCTCCTTGATTTGCTCTGTGTCATCAATCAAATGGAAAGGAGGCGGTAATAGTGCCAGCACCCGAATGCCTTTGTCTTTAAATTCTCGCGCTAAACCTTTTGTCATGGCATTCAACATACTATTCGATGTAGCATGTGAGATCCCGCCATCACCTGTTATACTGCCTGAAGAAGATATATTAATGATGCAGCCTTGCTTATGGTCAACCATATGCCATACAGCGGCTTGACTGGAAAGAAAGACTGTATTCACCGCCGATTCCACATCATCCACCCATACATCAGGGCTTACGCTGGCAAGCTGCGAGCTCACTTTTTGATCTCCTTGATTGACCAAAATATCAAGCTTGCCGCATGTATTAATCACTTGCCTCATCATGCGCGTGGCATCACGTGGTGTCTCAAGTGGATTCATGATGATACTCGCTTTGCCTCCCTTTTTTTGAATT
This sequence comes from Bacillus sp. FJAT-53060, assembly GCF_037104745.1. NCBI lineage: Bacteria > Bacillati > Bacillota > Bacilli > Caryophanales > Bacillaceae > Bacillus > Bacillus sp. FJAT-53060. Next base: position 66,620 of record NZ_JBAWSW010000006.1, on the reverse strand, counting down.
TCTTCACCTATAATGTTTGCCTTTGATTCGTCATGAAAGGTGTGTATAAAAACATGTGCACCTGCCCGGGCTAAAGCCAGGCAGATGGCTTCTCCAAATCCATATGTGCTACCTGTCACAAGTGCCGCTTTCTGATGAAGCTGGACGTTCATTGTATCTCCTCCCTACTCCTTGTTTGACATTTATTTTCTCAGCTTACTCACGATATGAAGAGCTGCTTCATAAAAGCCTTCTGAGATGGTTGGATGTGGATGAATCATTTTAGCCATCTCTTCAGCTGTTCCTTCTAAGTACATAAATGAGGAAGCTTCTGATATCATCTCTGTTACGTGTGGACCAACCATAGTGGCGCCAATCACTTCGCCATATGTCGTATCGTACACCAATTTAATAAAGCCTGTCTGAACACCTGCTGCCAATGCTTTTCCGCATGCTGTTAAATCGAATCGTTCTATTTGAACGTTAAGCCCTTCCGCTTTTGCCTCTTTCTCTGTCAGCCCAACGCTCGCCACCTCTGGTAATGTATAAATACATCTAGGTACGATATCTGAATTCATTTTTTCAGGTTCGCCGCATATATTGCTGACTGCAACGGCTGCCTCTGCCATCGCCGCATGAGCGAGCTGATAACCGCCGGCGACATCGCCAACTGCATATACACCTTCAGCACTTGTCTGCATACGGTCGTTTACTTTAATAAAAGGGCCATCCAGCTGAAGGTCAAGCTGGCTTACAGCTGATACATTCGGTCTTCTTCCTACACAAACAAGCAGTCTTTCAGCTGTAAAGATATGAGTCTCCCCTTTATCATCTGTTCCATGAACCGCTTTGATCCCTTCGCTTTCTGTTACCTCTGTCACAGTTGTTTTTTTCGCGATATGGATGCCTTTTTTCTTCAACTCTCTTTCTAGCAATTTCGATGCTTCTTCATCCTCTAGCGGAATAATGGACGGTGCCGCTTCAATAATGGTCACTTTTGATTGAAGACTCTGGAAGATGCATGCCAGCTCAAGACCAATCACACCTCCGCCAATAATGACAACAGAAGCAGGGATATCTGGGATGTCAAAAATCATATCACTTGTATCAAATTGAACCTCTTTCAGCCCCGGAATTGGCGGAATGGCAGGTGAAGATCCGGTTGCAATGATCAGTGCTTTTGTTTCAATCGATTCTGAACCATCTTGTTTTTCAATGTCAATGCGATGCTTTGTAACAGCTGTGCCTCTGCCGTTATATACATCAATCTTTCCTTGCTTCAATAAAAAGGCAATTCCGTCCCTGAGTTTTTCAATGACGGCATCTTTACGCTTTCTCATTTTTTCGAAGGAAAGAACCATCTCACCTGTTTCAATTCCCCAGCTTTTCGCCTTCTCAATTGATTCAATAACTTCTGCATGTTTGAGCAGTGTCTTTGAAGGGATACAGCCTCGATTTAAACAAGTACCTCCTAGAAAATCCTCTTCAATCAATGCGACCTTAAGTCCACGCTCAGCTGCTTGAAGGGCAGCAGTATACCCGCCAGGCCCTCCGCCAATGACTAACAGATCATACGTTTTTGTCATCCGATTCATCTCCTACATTAGCAATTCAAATGGTTGTTCAAGTACTTTTTTGAGGTCTGTTAAAAAGGCCGCCGCTGGTGTACCATCTATCACTCGGTGATCAAAAGATAAACTGACACCCATCATTGGCCGCACATGAATTTCTCCGTCTATCACAACAGGTTTTTCTTGAATGCGTCCAACACCTAAAATCGCCACTTCTGGCTGATTAATAATTGGGGTAAAGGTATCAATGGCATACATACCTAAGTTACTAATGGTAAATGTGGACCCTTTCAGCTGATCTGGTAAAAGTTTTTGATCACGTGCGTTTTGTCCAATTTCCTTTGCCTCTTTTGTCAGCTGTTTTAACCCTTTTTGATTCGCATGAGAAATGACCGGAACCATTAAGCCGTCTTTCACAGCAACAGCAAGACCTATGTGCACATCCTCATGGAAATGGAGCTCATTTTGTTCAAACGTCATATTGATTTGCGGGTGGCTTGTAAGGACGCTACTAACCGCATGAATGATGATTTCAGTAAACGACAATCTGTAGCCTGTCTCTTTTTCAATGGCCGGCAATAGCTGCTTGCGCATTTCTTTCGCTTTTGTCATATCGATTTCACTTGTTAATGTGACGTGCGCCGCTGTAAAAGCACTTTTTGACATGCGATCTGCGATCACTTTTCTCATACCAGTTAGTTTTTGTGTTTTTACTGGAGTAGAGTCTGATGTGTTTACAGTTGCTGCTTTCACATCTCTTTTCATCATTTTTCCGTGTGCACCAGATCCAGCAACATTCGCTAAATCGATTCCTTCACGAGTAGCCACTTTTCTTGCAAGCGGTGATACTCGCTGATCTTTCTCACTAGTATTGACGACAGCCTCGACATCCCGCTTTTGAATTCTGCCTTTTGGTCCTGTGCCATATATCTCGTGAATCGCCACATGGTGATCTTTTGCCGTTTTTCTCGCCGCGGGCGTTGCACGTACTTTTTCATCAGAAGTTTTTTCGACTTCAGTAAAAGCGGATAAGGCAGATTGTGGTGACGATCCGCTGTCTTCTGAGGATTCTCCATCTGCCTGTGCAGGCGGCTCGCTTGGCACCTTTTCATCTGCCTCTCCGATGTACCCAATGACAGCGTTAACTGGAATTTGATCATCTGCTTCATAGTATTTCTTCAGAAAAACGCCATCATCATAGGCTTCAACCTCGATATTGATCTTGTCTGTCATAATTTCAAAAAGAGACTCACCGATTTCAACCGAATCTCCTTCTTCTTTAAACCATTGAAGCAAGGTGCCGATTTCCATCGTACTGCTTAGCTTCGGCATAAATATCTCTTTTGGCATGACCTTCTCCCCCTTTATTTAAGAGCGTACGAGCTCTTTTGCTGCTTCAATAATATCTGGCACTTGTGGAATGACGGCTTTTTCCAGCGTTGGGTTGTAAGGTATTGGTACGGCAAGACCACCAAGTCGTTTAATAGGAGCATCTAAATAATCGAAGGCTTCACTTTCTGCTATCATACTCGCAATCTCTCCGGCGTAGCCGCCTCGTTTGACCGCCTCATGGACAACGATACATTTACCCGTTTTCTTTACAGATTCGATAATGGTTTCTTCATCTAATGGGACGAGTGTTCGTGGATCAATGATTTCAACATCGATTCCTTCTGCTTCTAATTCCTTCGCCGCTTCCAATGCTTTGTGCACCATAATGGCTGTTGCTACAATCGTGACATCCTTCCCGCTTCTTTTCACATCCGCTTTCCCTAAAGGAATCGAATACTTCTCTTCTGGCACTTCACTGATTGTTTTATATAAAAGCTTATGTTCGTAGAAAATGACAGGGTTGTCATCATCCATCGCCGCTTTTAAAAGTCCTTTTGCATCATAAGCCGTTGAAGGCTGGACAACCTTTAGTCCTGGGATATGAGCCATCCACGCTTCTAAACTTTGTGAGTGCTGGGCTGCTGCACCCGTTCCAGAGCCTGCTGGTGTTCTTACAACGAGCGGCACCTTCCCTTTTCCGCCAAACATGTAACGTGTTTTCGCTGCTTGGTTGACAAGCTGATCCATGGCGATGGTGATAAAGTCAGAGAATTGTAGTTCTAAGATCGGACGCATGCCTGTCAAAGCAGCTCCGACTGCGCCCCCTGCGATGGCCGCCTCTGAGATCGGCGTATTGCGCACGCGTTCTGGACCGAATTCTTCAATCATGCCACGCGTGACCCCAAAAGCACCTCCGTATACACCTATATCCTCACCTAAAATGAAGACATCTTGATTTTCTCTCATTTCCTGACTCATAGCCTCTCGAACGGCTTCTAAATATGAAATCTCTCTCACTGTTGTTTTTGTCACGTGATTCCCCTCCTAATTAGGCGTATACATCCTCTAATAGTGTGCCAATGGATGGTTCTTTACTGCTTTTAGCAAATTCAACAGATGCTTCGATCTCCTGTTTCGCTTCTTCCTGTAAGCTTGCTGCCTGCTCTTCTGTCAGAACATTTAGATCAATTAAGAGAGACTTAAAGCGTTTGATTCCGTCTTTTTGTCTCCATTCTGTCTCTTCTTCACGTGTACGGTATTTTTTCGCATCACTTTTTGAGTGACCCTTCCAGCGATACGTTTTCATTTCAATGAGTGATGGACCTTCTCCAGCTCTTGCACGACTCACCGCCTCATCTACTGTGTTCATGATCTCGATCATGTCATTTCCATCTACAGTTTTTCCTGGCATGCCGTAGCTCTCTGCTCTTGTTGAAATATCTTCAATGTTGATCATTTCTTTCACTGGGCCAGACATGCCGTATTGGTTGTTTTCACAAATAAACACAACAGGTAAATCCCAAATGGATGCAAGGTTTAACGCTTCATGGAAGCTTCCTTCATTTGTCGCACCGTCTCCGAAGAAACAAAGAACAACAAAGCCTTCCTGCTTCATCTTAGATGTCAGCGCCGCGCCCGTTGCAAGTGGGATACCACCGCCAACAATTCCATTTGCCCCAAGGTTTCCTTTTTCTAAGTCGGCAATATGCATAGAGCCGCCTTTTCCTTTGCAATAGCCGGTTTCACGTCCAAACAGCTCGGCCATCATTTTATTGACCTCTGCACCTTTCGCAATACAGTGACCATGTCCACGGTGGGTGCTGACAATCTTATCTTCATCCTTTAACACGGCAATAGATCCAACAGCCGACGCTTCCTGTCCAACACATAAATGGGTTGTTCCGTGGATTAATCCTTTTGCAAAGAACTGATCGACCTTCTCATCAAAATATCTAACTAACCACATTTGTTTATATAAATCTGCTAATGTCTCATGACTAATCTGTTCAGGAATAATGATTTGTTTTTGCATTTCTTCTCTCCTTTTTTACATTTGTTCTTATATATTACATTTGTAATTATCATATGTTTAACTCTCATTGAAGTCAAGCATTTCCGTTTATTTTTAAGCGTTTTCATCTTTCATCAGAAAAAAAGAGAAAGGCAAAGCCCTTTTCCAAAGACCTTCTCTTCCTCTCTCAACCTCTTACATTTTCATTCATCTGGATACATCATGATTTTGACGCTCTTCCCTTCTGGATGCCTCGCGCATTCTATCGCCTGAAGCAGCTGACTTAACGGGTAACGATGCGTCACCATTTTTTCTGTGTGAACCACCTTCGCCTTCAGAAGTCCAAGCGCTTCACTATAGTGATACGGATGCGAAGAATACGCTCCCACTACTTTGACTTCATCATGGAAAAATCGCTCAGCCGGAATGGAGACAGTCCCCTTTGGAAAATGAGCAAACACCAAAATCGTTCCGCCTCTCGCTACAGCTTGAAACGCCTCTTTTAAAAGCGCACTGCTCCCAACAGAAATAATGACGAGGTCTACTCCCTTTCCATCTGTTTCTTTCATGACACGGTTTTCCACTGGCTCAAATTCTGGATGAAAAGCGACGTCAGCTCCTAAATTTCTCGCTTGAAGTAGCCGGTTCTCATTCACATCCGTTATCATCACTTTTCCAGCCAGACCATATTTGGCGAGCTGTAATTGAATGCAGCCAATTTGCCCTGCTCCAAGGATCAGCACAGAATCTCCTGGATGAACAGGCGCTCGTTCAAATCCATGCAGGCAGCAAGCAACTGGTTCGACCATCGCCCCTTGCTCATATGAAACACCGTGCGGGAGCTTGCCCATTGTATGCTTGACATGTAAAGAAGAAACACGAATATATTCTGAAAAACCGCCCGGCTCTACATTTGTTGCTCCAAACTGCGGACACATTGTATAAAATCCTCTTTGACAAAAGTCACATGTGAAACAAGGGACATGATGCGCCACATACACCCTGTCTCCCGTTTGAACATGTGTTACATTACGGCCCGTTTCAACAATATCACCAGCGATTTCATGTCCTAGTACAGTTCCAGGAGGTACCGTCTCATATGTTGCTTTGTAAATATCCGTACCGCATAAGCCGCAGGCACGCATCCTCAATAGGACTTCATCATCACCAATAGCAGGCCGCTTCCGCTCCTCATAACGAATGTCATCTGAAGAATAAAAGACAGCTGATTTCATGTCGCTGCATCCTCCTTTTCATCACACTTCGCAAGGTCCTGTAAGGTTTGAACAAGTTGCTTGTACTCACTCATCTCACTTGAGATCCAGTAGCGTCCGCCGAATATTCGCGTGGCCCCAACTCTGACATATACTTTCCCGATATGAGGATACGGCTTTAAAAACAATTTTCCTTTGATATCGGACACAGCATATGTGTGCCATCTACCAAAAGCACCTAGCTTCAGCTCATCCTTACTAATGATGACGTTCGTTGGCTGATTCAGTCCCGTGATGCTAGAAAGCATGAGGATAGGCAGCGTATAAACACCCAACACAGCTAACGGCTCAGGCCCTGCCGACATTAATGTATAAAGAGACCAGAGAAAAAACACACATATTAACAAGGCTGGAAGAAAAATAGAAAACACTGCAGACGTTCGACTATAAGTATGCTGTTGCATCAGACATCCTCCTTTCAGATATATAGAAGGAGCCTTAAACGCTCCTTCACGCAAACATTGTTTACTTAATGTGATCAATGATTTTTTCAATATCATCTTCAATGCCAAATCCGGTTAAAAAAGATAACGTTTGAATCACAGGCGTACCTTTTGTATCACTGACTGGCGTTGTGGTCACAATTAAATCGGCACCCTCTGCTTTTTGCGGTACCTCAGATGCCTTACATTGTTCAACCACGACATCGTAGCCTTTTTCCTTTAACGTGTCTTCTACCTTTTTCGCGACAACCGTTGACGTAGCAACTGCCGTGCCGCACGATACCAATATTTTCTTTGCCATAAAAAAACCTCCAGCTCATTTATTGTTCTTTCTGATCTAAACCCATTTCTTTTGCATACTGCTTCTTAATATCATTTCGCACCCAGTACCAAAGAAGCCCATAAGCAAATGCACAGATAATCGCTGCAATAAAGTAAGGATTACTCGGATCAAGAAGTCTCACCATGATCCAAGGAATGACGTGAGAACCAAGGTCAATACCAGAAATCATGTTTGCCCCTTCTGGGAAATCAAATCCAACGGCTTTCCCCATTGTGGTCGCAAGTGGTGCGAGGTTCGTTGCGATAAAGAAGACGATCATTATTGTTAAAATACTGTTAATGAGGCCGCGAATAATATTTCCACGAGCGGCTGCTACTGCCCATACAACCGTAAATGGCAGAACCGATAAATCCGCAAATGGCAGCATGCCATTGTACGGAAGAACAACAGCGAGCAAAATCGTGATTGGCACCATCAAAAGGGCTACGGCCATATTCGCCGGGTGACCGATAACAATCGCAGTATCTAATCCAATGTAGACGTTTTTACCAGGGAAACGCTTTTGAATATAAGAACGAGCACCCTCAGAGATGGGAATGAGCCCTTCCATTAATAAGGCGACCATTCTTGGCATTAACACAAGAACTGCTGCCATTTGAATCCCAAGGGTCATGACGCCTTTCGCATCATAGCCGCCAAGAAGACCAATAAGAATACCAAGTACGAGACCCATCACAAGCGGTTCGCCAAAAATGCCAAAACGTTTCTTCAGTGTTTCTGGATCAGCATGAATTTTGTTTAAGCCAGGAATTTTATCAATCACGCGGTTTGACGCATACATGAGCGGTGCGAAGTTGACCGTTTCAGCGTGCGCCATTGATACGCCTTTTAATCCGAAGTGGTGTTCAATCGTCGGCGCTGTCCAATCAGCTAATTTCAGTGTAATAGCAGAGACGATCAAGCCAACTGCAAGGGCTAAGAACATATTATGATAAGCGTAGTAAGTAACAGAGGCCGCGAAAATCAAATGCCAAAAATTCCAAATATCTACATTCAGTGTTTTTGTAAAATTAACGGACAATAAGATGACATTTAACAAAAGCACAAGAGGAATCATCAAAGGGGCAACGGGTGTACCAAAGGAAATTGCGGCTCCAATCGGCCAGCCGACATCCAAAATATCGAGCTTTAACCCAAGGGAATTGACCATGGCTTTTGCGGCAGGCCCAAGACCACTCACAAGTAAATTAATGACAAGGTTGACACCGACAAATCCAATTCCGATCGTAATACCGGATCGGAAAGATTTTTTAAAGCCCTGCCGCAAGATCATACCGAAAATCGTCATAATAATTGGGAGCATAATAGTTGGTCCAAGATCTAAAATAAAATCGACTGCTTGCTTGATCATACATCCACCTCCTGAATTTTTGGATAAAACGCTTACATTTAAAAGATTACTGGTTTAATTCTTGTTGAAGTAATTCAACGGCTTCTTCATACGATGTCAAGTGAGATAGCTTTGTCATAATCTCTTCTTTTCTGAAAAACGTCATAAGCTTCTCTAACATCACAAGCTGTTTACTAGGTTCAGTGATTGCAAGAACAAACACAATTTTGGCTTCCACTGTTTCATCAGGGTTTCCCATCTTATGAAAAATGACGGACTCCTTTAAAGTCGCTACACTGATCGCCGGATGGTTGACATGTTCAGGATCTGTATGGGGAATTGCCACTCCAAAGGTCGCAAGAGGCAGGCCTGTAGGATATGTTTTTTCTCTTTCAAGCACAGCTGGTAAAAAGCTCGATTTAATATACCCTCCAGCTTCTAACCGTTTTGCTAAACTTGCTGTCACCTCCTCTCGTGAAGATGCCTCGTACTGCAACTGAATTAGCTGCTTATCTAACTCAAACAAGTTGTTCAAACAACCACCTCTTTCTTTTGATTTAAATATGAACACATGTAACAAAAAGGAAGAACATTTTAAAACAGAATCTTTTTATAAAGCGCTTACAAATATCTATTTGTGAAAATGTTCAATATAGTTACCTTTGTAAAAATATTATAATATTCAAAATTATAAGTCAATATCCCAAAAATATTTTATGAAAAAGACGCAGCCCATGCTGCATCCTCCCATTCGAAATCTCTACACCTCTTGTTATCTCTAAAAATTCAGAGACATAGAGATTGTCGTTTACTCTGCCATTTCTTGCTTTGTCCCTATCTGATCAATTTTTCCATTATTTATGACCACAACACGAACAGCAATATCGGACGTTTCTTCATAATCTTTTGTCACAAAGATGCCGTCATTTGAAATTCTTGATGGAATTTTTTCAGCCAATGCCTTCATTCTTTCATCACCTTCGTATCTAGAGAGCCAAGAGGTTCATCTAATAGGAGTGCCTTCGGTTTGGCGGCAAGCGTACGTAGGAAAGCTACACGTTGCTTTTATCCCCCTCACAGCTGCTCTGCATAACGGTGCTCATACTGCGTTAACTGAATGACCTACAGCAGCTCATGCCTCCTCTCTCTGATGTATTTTTTTATATCCGTTCTCCTCTTGGTTTGAGCTGAAGACTGTACGCACTGTGAACAAATACCGTCATATTTCGACAAAGAACATATCGCTGAATCAGAAAACCGATCTGCAGCTTTCTGGTATAGTCTATAGTCCAAGTCTCCAAATAAAAATCTCCCGTTATTGGCATAGGCAAGCCTGCGATGGTTCTGAATAAAGTGGTCTTCCCAGATGGCGGTAGAAAAAATCAATTCTCCGATTTCCAAATAATAAAGTCTGTCCAAATGGTTTTTTCTTTTTATTTAGACAAAAAAGAAACGCCATCTTCAAAAGGCGCTTCTTTTCCCGGGAAATGTTATTGATCTTCAGATAGCTTTAAATTGACACCAACAGCGGTTCCATTTCTCGTGGAGTCAGCTACTCCAGTAAATGTCCCTGCTTTTCGATCAATCAGGAGAGCTTGCACGTTTCCGATATCAATAGGTGAACTGCCAAAACGATGGCCCATATCATTTAGCTTTGTTCTCACATCCAGAGGAACACCTACTTCATAACGATAAGAATCTAAGCTGTTTGTATAAATTCTTGGTTCTTCCACCGCATCCTGAAGTTCCATGTCATATTCAAGCAAATTTAGGATTGTCTGTGAAACAGAAGCAATAATGGTCTTTCCTCCAGGTGATCCCACGGTCATGACAGGCTCTCCATCTTTAAAAATGATCGTCGGAGTCATACTCGATAAGGGGCGTTTATTCGGCTGAACCTCATTTGCTCCGCCAGGCCTTGCATCGAAATCCGTCAGTTCATTGTTTAAGAAAAAGCCATACTCTGGGACGAGAATCCCTGTACCAAATAACTGTTCAATGGTTGTTGTAAATGACACAACATTTCCCCACTGATCTGCAACAGTAAAATGGGTGGTCTCACCAATCGTTTTATCTTCTGGCTGGGGGACAATCGGGGATGGATTTTTTTCACCCTCATAAGCCCACGGATCTCCTTCCTTCGGGTTACGATTCATTTGATCTACTTGAATAAGAGAGGCTCTTTCTGAAATGTAATCATCATCTAATAGTCCTTTTAGTGGAACATCTACGAATTCGGGGTCACCGGCATATGCGTCACGGTCAGCATAGGAGAGGTGCATCGTTTCAGCAAGCAGCTGATATTTTTCGAATGATTTTGGGTCATACTGAGATAGGTTAAAGTGGTCAAGTATTTTGAGTATTTGTAGCATAAATACTCCGCCCGAGCTTGGTGGAGGCATACTTGCAAGCTGGTAGCCTTTATATTTTCCCCAGATTGGCTCGTCAGTCTTGACCTCATAATGACCAATGTCATCTGTTGTCATCGTACCACCAAAATCTTGGACCGTATTTGCAAGTGCCTTCGCTACTTTCCCTTCATAAAACGCCTTGCTTCCTTTTGTCGCAATCAGCTTAAATGTTTTCGCAAGACCTGGCTGTACAAGCCGATCTCCTTCTTTGAGCGGTTGATCATCTGGAAGAAAGGTTGACGCTGCAGCCGTTTTTTTCAATTTCCCTTGATGATCATCAATGGCCTTTGCAAGAACAGAATCAATTTCAAATCCATCCTCGGCTAACTGAATAGAAGGCTCAATCAATTCCTTCATAGAACGAGTACCCCACTTATCTAGTGCCACTTCAAGACCTTTTAAAGTACCGGGTACACCAACAGCATTACCATGTGTGGACCGCTCCGCAAATGGAATGACTTTTCCGTCATCAGTTAAAAACATGTCAGGTGTTGCGCCCTGCGGTGCCCGTTCTCTACTATTAATGATAGATGTCTTTTTTGTCTTACCATCATAAACCATCATAAATCCTCCGCCGCCAATACCAGACATCATTGGCTCTGTTACATTCAGTGCGTACTGGATGGCAACAGCAGCATCAACTGCGTTTCCACCTTTTTTCAATACATCAGCACCAATTTCTGATGCAAGCGGATGAGCTGTAGCCACCATGCCATCTTTGCCAACAGCTACTTTATTCCCATGATTTTCGTTTGCAGTGACTTGGCTGACAGGCAGAAAAAACGAGAACATAAACAGACATATGGACAAAACAGTTAGAGAAATGCGTTTCATGAACAACACCCCTTCCATATTCTTACTTTGACCTTACCTACTTCTTGACCAGAATACAATAGATTATTCTAAAATTTCAAAAATTTTCATTCTATCAACCTACATTCAACAAACAAAATGTCCTTTTTCAAAACATATGACATGCACATCATGCAGGAATAAAGACGTATTATTTCCAAGTATGAAACTCCGCGATATAATAAACTCATCACAAAGGGGGAAAAAGGATGAACCACAAAAGCACATTATTTTGGGAATCTTATTGGGAAGAAAAATCAAGAAAAGCACCACATCACACCTCTGTTTCTGCTTGGGCATTTGGCGCAGATCCAGATCACTTGCTTGACCTTGTACAGCAAGGGAAAAAAACAGCCACTTGCTCTGGACATATTTTTTACGAGATGGAACAAGAGCCGCTTTCGAAGGCCGGGCAATACGCAATCATTTTAGACAGTCAGGAAGAACCAAAAGCCCTCATCGAGATCACAGATGTAGATGTGATACAAATGAACAAAGTCCCTGAATCCCGATCTATCATATGACTATTGGTACAGAGCCCATAAAGAATTCTTCACAGAAGCACTCAAACCATACGGATTAGACTTTCAAGAAGATATGCTCCTTGTTTGTGAGCGTTTCAAATTAATTTATTCAGCTTCATAACCTTTCAGCGGCGTCGAATACGGCCCGCTTTTTTCCCTTTCTGAATAAGGTGTGATGAGATCTCATCTTTAGGTCAGAATAAGATCAAATAGAAAAAGTGAAGAAATTTTCGACTACACCTGTTTTTTTTCGACAAAAGAATATATAATTATTTGATGTGTGCATTGTCTCATTTATACAATGGAGGGTTTTTACATGTTAAAAAGGAAAAAAGACAAGTTTTCCGTCTTGTTAACGGAAATTGCTAAAAATTTAGATGAAACTGCTGAGTATTTTGTTAGCTATAAAGTAACAAATCAAACCACTCTGAAAGAATTTTCTGACACATTGAAGGAATATGAGACAAAAGGTGATAATCATGTTCATACCATGATTAAAGAGCTGAACAAAGCGTTTATTACACCGATTGAGCGTGAAGACATTCTTCAATTGACGAATAGCCTCGATGATGTTTTAGATGGAATTGAACATTTTTCAGCAACAATGGAAATTTATTCAATGACGAGCTCAGACGAACATATCGACAAATTCAGCCACTACATCAGAGAATGTGCAAAAGAAATTTTAATCACAATTGAACTACTGGCTCAAAATCGCTTAAAAGATATTCATCCGCACGCAATCAAAATCAAAGAGATTGAGCATAATTGTGACAATCTTTATCGTAAATCACTAAAGAACTTGTTCGGAAAAGAAACAGATCCAATTAAGGTCATTCAATACAAAGAAATTTACGAAACACTTGAAGAAATCGCTGATTCCTGTCAAAGTGTTGCCAACAATTTAGAAACAATCATTATGAAGAATGCGTAACGGGGTTAGGTAAACATGGACATATTAATCATCCTTACCATACTTATTGTCATTTGTGCACTGGCTTTTGATTTCATTAATGGATTTCATGATACAGCGAATGCCATTGCCACTTCTGTTTCAACGAAAGCGTTAAAGCCTAGACATGCTATTATTATGGCAGCGTTCATGAACTTCTTAGGAGCGATGACATTTACAGGTGTAGCAAAGTCCATTACAAAAGACATCGCAGATCCTTTTACACTTCAAAATGGTTCTGTCGTCATTTTGGCTGCTTTAATTGCGGCCATTACTTGGAACTTGCTTACTTGGTATTACGGGATTCCGAGTAGTTCTTCACATGCACTGATCGGATCAATTGCAGGGGCCGTTATTGCCTCTGCTGGTTTTGGCGCTTTAAACTATTCGGGATTCATTAAAATCATTCAAGCACTTTTGCTTTCGCCTATCCTAGCTTTCATATTGGGATATATCGTGTATACCATTATTAAATTTATATTTAGAGACAACAATCTCGCAAAAACAAATAAACAATTCCGACGTGTTCAAATTTTAACTGCTGCACTTCAATCGTATACCCATGGCACAAACGATGCGCAAAAAGCGATGGGGATTATTACGATGGCTTTAATCGCAGCTAACCTTCATACAACAGACGACATTCCATTCTGGGTACAATTCTCTTGTGCACTTGCCATGGGACTTGGTACTTCTGTTGGTGGCTGGAAGATTATTAAAACAGTCGGCGGTAAAATCATGAAAATTCGTCCAGTAAACGGAGTATCGGCCGACTTAACTGGTGCAGCCATTATTTTCGGTGCAACGTTTATCCATTTACCGGTTAGTACAACCCATGTCATCTCCTCTTCTATTCTAGGCGTAGGTTCTGCACACAGAGTAAAAGGTGTGAACTGGGGTACTGCAAAACGTATGCTTGTCACTTGGGTCATTACATTACCGATTTCAGGGACACTAGGTGCTCTCGTATACTTTGTGTTAAACGCGATGCTCTAATACAAACTGCCTGTTCTTAAAGGCAGTTTTTTTTCATGAAGCAGGTTTTCCAAACATACCTATAGAAGTAATCAAGTATTCATCTGTCTATGGGAGAGAAGGACATGCTATTATTTTTTCAACTGACCGTCTGGATTTTGTTAGTGGCTCTTGCTGTATATGTTTTTGCTGTATGGCGCTTTGAACAAAAAGTGAAAGAAAAAATGTTTGCTATTCGTAAAACGTGGTATTGGATTTATGTAGCTGGTGCTGTTATTTACTGGACATATGATCCCTCTTCAATCTTCACCGATTGGATGCATTATTTAATTATTGCTATATTTTTCGCCTTAACCGATGCTTTCATTTTTCTCAGCTCCTATATTAAAAAACTCGGGAATCATGAACTAGAAACCGACACACACCAACTCCTTGAACAAAATAACGATCTCCTTCATTCTTACCTCAATAAACTAAAAACGTACCAATACCTATTGAAAAACGAACCGATCCATGTATATTATGGAAGTATAGAAGCTTATATAGAGGGAATTGAACGGCTGATTTATTCTTTTGCCGAAAAAATGAATATTCAAGCGGTTCTTTGTCCATATGACACGCAGGAACAAAAAGATGACCTGCTTTGGACGCTTGATCAGCAAGTTCTCATTCAGGCGAAGCTTGACAGGCAGGAAGTGTATTACGATGATTTCGGCAAATTGGTACTCATCCCGTTTTCAGTAGCTGATGCATACTTTGTCATTAAGCTGACCTCTGATAAAATTGTCACTGAGTTCGACTATTTATTAATAACCTCACTTACAACGATTTATGACCTAATCTTGCCAGACGAAGAGGAAGGTGATGAAGATGGACCACGCACTTCAAGGGGATAACAACAACCGCAAGAAAAATCCTTTTAAAATATTAAAAAAGAAGCGGCATATTAGTATGGCTGATTACAAGGTAAGCCCCCATACAGAGCGTATTTTCAAAAAAAATGAACAGCTCCTGGATGAGTATAAAAATAAAAAAGCTTGATCACACTAAAGGACGCAGAACTAAATCTGCGTCCTGATTCCATTTTCTCATATAATCGCATACAAAAAGATCATATGCTGCAACGATTGAGGTGCCAAAATGAAAAAGAAAATCAAACAATTGAGATATGTTCAGTTTGCTGAATTTCAGCCGTCCCCTTATTTTCATCGATTAAACGAAAAAAGTGAAGCAGTCATTCAATCATTCAAACAGAAAAACTCACTTATTTAATAGCTCAAGTAGCTTTTCCTTTATTTTAGGACCGTACACCCTTTCATTTGTCAAACCATTCATCAGCTGAAAACGCGGTGCTTTCCCTTCGTAAAATCCCATCCGGCAACACATACTTGTTCTTTTCTTCATTTTGAACAATGTTGAGAAAAATGATCCCATGTAGTTAGAAGCAGGCGTGGACATGTTTTTCCAGACCTATGCTGATGTTTCACCACATTTATTAGTGGAATGTGATGCTCTCTTAATAGCTTTTGAATGAGCCATTGAGCATGTATGACGGCCTGCTGAAAGTTCCCATCTTCATTTTCACAAAATTTCAATTGCGATCGATTTCCGCTTACCATTTCCATGACCGTCCCCTTCACGCCAGCCATTTCATTTAAAGGCAATTGCTGATTTCACAATCATCCATTGTTAAATGTCAGCTCACCTCGGTCGTTCCCCGTTTGACATATGCCGCATGACTTTTCTCATCAGCTCCCTTTGATGTATTTGCTGTGTTATGCACCGTCACATACCATGGCGTATCCTGGCCGGTTCCCATTTACAACTGAAATAACATGTTCTTCACTCCCTTTTGCTAGATTGATGATTGATTTTTCTGATCAATCGGTTGCATTCATAAGAAACATTTTGTTTGTTTTGGTAAAATTTCACCTTTCATAATGAAAAATAAAGAAAAAACAGGAGATCGTTCCATTTTTCTTTGATTTCATGTTAAAATTGTTAAAAATAAACCGATACAAAAAATAAGCGATAGCTTAATTAGCTATTTAGTCCTATATGGACTTTTCTTTTACGCCAAAAATAGAACATACGTTTTTATGGAGGTTTTTTTATGACTGGTTTTTTAACCCATTTAGAAGAAGATATTCAACGGTTATACTCTCAACTACAAATAAGTGGTCCTGCCTATGTGGATATGCAAAAGATTGCATCTGAATTTAATGTGTGGATTCACTATGAGGATACCGGCAGCATGATGATCAAACATCAAGGTCTTTACAGTATTATTTTAAACAGATCCCTATCACCAGAAGAACAGTGGCAGGATTTTGCCCACGAGCTTTGTCATGTGCTGAAGCATACAGGCAATCACTTTAAGATGCACAAGCTCTTTCGAGAACTACAAGAGTTTCAGGCCAAACAATTCATGTATCACTTTTGTGTGCCAACCTTTTTGCTTTTGCAAATGAAGCTTCCAAATCTTCGCCAGCAAGCCATTTTGCAAATCGCTCAAACATTTCACGTAACTTGGGCTTTCGCTGAAAAACGGCTTGCCTTATTTGAGCAGCGAAAAGCAGGTATTCGATTTCAAAAGCAGTTTACTTCTTATTTAATGAAAGCGGAGATGGTTGCGGAAAAAGAAGGCGTTTATCTGCACACATGACTTCAGAGGTTTATTCATAAAGGTTTAATACTTGTTTCAGCACGTTTGTGTATTTATAAAATTGATCATTTTGTGTTTTACACCTATGACGCCGCCTAAAGTCATCAAAGAATGCTCTTCTCTGAGCTTGACTGATTTCAATTTGTACACTTTTTCCTGTCAGACATTGATTATTAATATTATGAGGATGTGTTCCTGAAAAGCGATCAGCTTCAGATTGCAGCAAGGCTTGAAAGCCATTCCATCTTAAACGTTTCACTGTTTCTGCAGCCCTTTCTCTATCTGTTCCGCCTACTAATGTTTGATGCACGTCTGTTTCCCCATAGCCGTGGAGGGCAAACGTATAATGATGTGTATGCACGTGAGAAAGACAAATCGGCTCATCAAAACGTGTGCTCGTAATATGAAGAACTTGGTTGCCTTTCACTTTAAGCCCCTCGAATAAATACATAGAATAATTGCTTGTTAATTCATGAATCAGCTCACTCACACCAGATTCAATCCCTCCACCATGAGGGGACAAGACCAGAAGCTGATCACCTTTCCGCTTGTGAAGAATTTGATAGTCGATCCCTTTTCTTTCATGAGCGGAAAGCTCTTCATAATTTTGATACGTATCGATGATTGGCGTCATTCCACCTTCCCCATTTCTCTATATGAGCATAAGTCTACTGATCCTAAATTCTTTTGTAAAGTGTTTTCGGATCATCCTCCCACCTGAAGACATCCTTAAATTTTCCTTATCTTTTCGGCTTTCTGTTGAATTTTGAGAAAAAATGACCGATAATTGACTTTTGCACTATATGAATCTTTTTGTATTCTCTCATATATTAGAAATTGTGATCTACATCTGGAGGAATTCATGTCTAAAAAGAAAACCACCATTATCCTTGTCATCTTATTCCTTAGCTTCGCCGGAATCATTTATTGGAAATGCTTCTCTCTTCAAGGCGTGTCTCACGGAACATATATCCGCTCTATGTCATCACCCGATGGAACATATATCATTAACACCTATCGACATAGTGGAGGAAAACTAAAGGAGAATGCAGTAAGAGCAGAAATCGAAAACAAATTGACCCATCGAAAGAAAACAATTTACTGGAAATACCCTGATAAAGACCCTCTCATCAAATGGAAAAATGCACAGCTTGTTCAAATTGGACACGAGCTTTTAAATGTTGTCAAAGGAGAAACGTATGATTATCGCTTTGACAAAAAAACTAGAAAATAAGTTACCAACGTAAAAAACGAACCCTCTTTAGATTCGTTTTTTACGTTGACATACACCTTTTCTTGAATACTATGAATGATGGCATTCAATGACTCCGTATACACTTCAAGCTCTAATTGATTTTTGATCGGAAACCCTAAAGCGAGTGCACACCTGGTTTTATTGGTTCACCTGCTCGTATTTGAAAATCGACATCTTTCGGTGGCAAATACAGCAAGAATTTTTCCTCGATCAATCACTTATCGTTAATTCATTCTTTAATACCTGCATGATATAAGGTGCAACTGTCACAATACTCTGTAGTATCCACTTTCCCTACCTCCTCATTGTATTTATCGGCTTTTCATCTCAATTCAGAAACTGCTGCCCATACCTTCTTGTGTGATAAATTACTACGAACAAAAGCGGGATTGGCTAAGTGGTTTATGATGGGCGATGCCTGGTGTACATGAGATCCCATTCATGGGCAGGGAATGACCAAAGCAGCTCTTGAGGCACAAACACTTGAGCGTATGCTGAAACAAGCACAAGAAAATAAGCATTTATCGTTTGAAAGAAACACCTTACAACAATGCAGCACGCCATTGAGCCTGGCTGCTGGCTTTGTTCGATTGCTGCTATGGCATGGGAAGAAGTCGAGTTAAAAGGAGGAAAGCAAAATCCCCAATTTGACGCTACATGATATAATTCAGGCTGATCCCTTTGGCGAATCCGCTCGTTGGTGGCGTCAATGGGATAGAGAGAACGTTGAATGAAATCACTCTTCTTTCCAAGAAGCTGTCCCGGACTTTCAATTACACAGGCCTACTGCACTCAAAATGACATGAAAAAAAAGCCCCCTGCAATTAGGGGCTTTTGGTTAATTAACGTAGTAATTGAAGTACGTTTTGTGGCTGTTGGTTCGCTTGTGCAAGCATAGCTTGAGAAGCTTGAGAAAGAATGTTGTTCTTCGTGAACTCACTCATTTCTTTCGCCATGTCAACGTCACGGATACGAGACTCAGCCGCTGTTAAGTTTTCAGAAGAAGCACCAAGGTTGTTGATTGTGTGCTCTAGACGGTTTTGAACCGCACCAAGTTGAGAACGTTGTGAAGACACACTCGTGATTGCTGCATCAATTTTTACGATTTCTGCGTCAAAATCGAAAGCGGGATCATCAACTTTAATAGCATCTACGCCTAAAGCAGTTTTTCCCATGTCAGCAATAGTGACATCGATATTTTGATTTGCGTTAGCACCAATCTGGAATTTAAATGCTCCTTCAGTACCATCTAAAAGGTTTTTTCCGTTAAATGCTGTACGCTTAGAAATCCCATCGATCTCATCAACAAGTGCATTAATTTCATCTTGAATGGCTGTTAAATCCTCAGCTTGTTGAGTACCAGTGTTACCTGCTTGAACAGTTAGTTCACGCATACGTTGAAGGATCGCATGTGTTTCCGTTAATGCACCCTCGGCTGTTTGGATAAGAGAGATACCATCTTGTGCGTTTTTAGATGCCATATCTAAACCGCGGATTTGTCCACGCATTTTTTCAGAGATCGCAAGACCTGCGGCGTCATCTCCTGCACGGTTAATACGAAGACCAGAAGAAAGCTTCTCCATGTTTTTTTGGCTAGCACCGTTGTTTGCAGATAAACGGTTTAATGTGTTAAGTGCTGCGATATTGTGGTTAATTCTCATTTCTTATTACCTCCATGTATGTGGGACCTGACAGACGTCCTTGTCTGAAAAAAGTCCTTTATTCTAGGGCTTATCAACCCTGACAATTCTAATATCGGATATAGTTATAGGATGTTTAGCAGATTTTTTTAAAAACATCTTATTTTTTTATGCCATTAATCCTTTATTTTAATAATTATGTAAAAATAAAAAAACTTGTAGAAAAACATAGGTTTCTCTACAAGTTGAAGCTGCTGATCTATTATCAGTATTGCTTGATATCGTACACCACGTAATCTTTTTTACTTGTGAAGGGTCCTTGATTGTGTTCGTCATTGATTCCATAGAAGTTCATTCCGATTCCAAAGCTTCTTTCTTTGTACCAATTTAGAACATCATTGATCTCTTTTTACAGAAAGATGACCCATACTATAAGCGTAGTTACGTCCACCAATGACATATAATTGATCATCAACAATCCGGAACAACGTTCAGTTTATGCCATGATTGTTTTATGAATAATACTTTTTATCCTAAGGAAAACTACAAAAAAGAGAAAAAATAGGTGATGAAATGAATTTTGCATGGCAAGCATTAATTTTAATTGTGTCTGGCATCCTTCTCTTGAGGATTTCAGGAAGAAAATCAATTGCACAAATGACTTTAGCCCAAACTGTGGTCATGATTTCAATCGGGACAATTATCGTTCAGCCAATTACGGAAACCAGCTTATGGAAAACTATTACAACTGCTGGTATTTTTACTATCGCCTTAGTTTTAATGGAATGGTTTCAAATAAAAGCCAATTGGGTTGAAAAATTTTTAACTGGGAAAGCAAAACTGGTTATAGAGGATGGGCAACTCAAGGTAGATACTTTAAAGAAAATGCGGCTAACAGTTGATCAGCTTGAAATGCGATTAAGACTTCTTGGAATTTCTAATATTAACAATGTAAAGAACGCTACTTTAGAACCAAATGGACAGTTAGGATATGAACTAAAAGATGATGCAAAGCCTTTAACTGTTGGAGATTTTAAGAAAATATTTAATTCCCCGAACATGAATTCGATCCACCAACAAAATAATCAAAGCAATATATTCGAGGAAATAAACAAAGAACAAACTCAAAAGAATCCTAAAAAGCTGCATTAGTGAAAAAGAAATATCCATATGCTGAGCAATCCATCGATCACTTTTTCCTTTCACGGAGTGCCTGATCGTGTTTTTTTAAACCCAGAAAAATAAGACATAATTGGTTGGTACCAAATGTATAACCTCCCTCAACATCACGATCTACGAAAGACTAGAACTGCAAGTACGAAAAAAATTTGGTAGATAACCGTTATAACAAAGATTTTCTTCCGCAAGGGTTTCAACGATGATTCTCTCTGGGCTCAAACCAACGACCTCAGCAAGTCTGTATATGGAACGTTTCTTCCTATATACCAGGTCTTTCCCTCATCATAGTTACCGTCAGTTCGTTGAGAGATTTCAGCTAGAACAATATGATCATCACACTCCCCTACTTCATAACCTTCTTTAACGATAATTGCAGAATATAAGTTGTTTATTTCTTGGGTGTTGAATTCAGTTTGAACAATCGTTATATGTTTAATTTAATCTCCCTCACTCTCGTTTGTTTAGGTGTTTGTATGTTTGAAGACCGTTTGATCAAGCTTAGAAAAAGCAAAAAATTAACCCAGGAGCAAATGTCAGAAAAAATAGGTATTCATAGAGCGACTTATGCGAATTATGAACGAGGATATTGACGGACTCGAAAAAATAATCAAAGATCACCTAAAAAAAAAAGACAAGGGTTAGTTGCGCCTTTTCCTTAAACAAAACCATTGCAATGGTGGTACAATTAGATTAGAGGTGAAACAATGGACGAAAAACTATTTAAGATAATTGAACAATTGGCTGCGGACGTATCAACCATTAAACAAGATGTGAAAGAAATTAAATCTACAGTTACCAAGCTGGAAGAAAATGAGCCTGAAGAGATAATGGCTATGCTTAATTGATCAAAAAGGATCTCGAACGTGAGCTTAGATACACTGATAAGAGATTTTCTGAATTAGACAGAAAAATTTATGACATAGAGGAACGCCTTAACAACTAATACTCATATCAAAGGGGTAGTGTATATGAAGATCAATAAAATCCGTTCTGCACTTTATAAGTCAGCTAAGGTATCAGGGGATGTAAATGCCGTTCAAAAGGGTACAATCGGAAAACGTATCATGCGACGTGCTGCGGGGAAAACGACTGGAAAATTGTTAGGTAAACTATTCAAGTAGCCCGCCATTTGGTGGGTCTTTGTGAATACTCCCACCACTTACCACCCTTTCGGTCGATTGAATATATTTAAAAAACCTCTCGCTATGCGAAAGGCTTATTAATATGCTCCTGATAAACTGCACCTTTGACTGTATGATGATATGTCAATAACAGGGATGCAGTTTTTACATTGTGTTTACTTTCACTTTTGTGTAGACGAATTATTATTCTTATTTTGTATAGGGATAGTGATTGAAAGAGCTAAGGATAATAGGAATATTAATATATATATAATCCCATTATAAATATATTGTTTATTTATAATGATTTGTATAAAGCCCGTTAATGATACTATAAAAATCAGCATACACAATACACGAACTAGATTCATTTATATACCCCTAACTAATATTTTTTCCAAAAGCATTCGCCAATGTTAAACCCTGATAAGAATGTTAAGCCATAAAAGCAAGGCGCACAAGCTGTACCCATTGTTACACTACAAGCTCCGCCACAGATGCTTCCTGCTAATGTAATCATCGCCCAACTAACTCCTTTTGAAGATAAACAATTGTTAAAACCATTCCACCATTTTTTGAAATTTTTATGTGGGGAAGCCTGAAGCTTCATTTTGTTTGTATCACTTTTTTCGAAAGCTACAATTTTATCAAAGTCATTTTCTGAAAAATTAAGAAGTTTTTCGCTTACCAATTTTCCGTTAACCCAATAAGACGAAGTTCCTTCAAGTTCTTCCTTATTAGTTTTCAAATGAATTTCTGAATAATTAACTAAAGTATTATTCTGATCAAACGTTAGTACTATACCTTCCATATTATTCAGGGGATCTGATGTCTTCATAGGTACATTCAGAAAGATTTCGTTAGTTTCTTTATTAAACAAAGCGGTAGCACCATCCAAATTAAGCTCATTTTTGCTGTAAAGCGTTACCTCTTTGTTTTTTACAATTTCAGTTGTTTTAGTCACCAGCTTCTCAACTTTATTGTTACTAACTTTTTCAGATTGTTCACTTAATTCATTATACACTTTAATGGCGTCTCTAACATTATCTTTTATTGAGGTTTCTATATTTGAGGCCATTGATACACCTCCACCTCCAACCAAACACATAATTAAAGTAAGTACTAGGGTAAAACACATGATTTTTTTCACTTTTATTCTTCCTTTCTATTATAAAATATTTCCAACAAAATCACTATATCATAAATTATTGAAAAAATGTAAAAATTATTAAAAAGAAAGCAAATAAAGCAAATGGATGATACGATAATTAAAGTTTTACAGAGATTAAAAAAGGTTTATTCCCCCTAAAAGAGGGATTATTACTTCAATAATGCTTCCAATCTTACTTTCGTCTTCGGACCATAAATACCGTCAGCACTAAGTCCGTGCATAAGTTGGAATCGTTCTACTGCATCCGTTGTTTTCACGCCATAATATCCATCAATTCCATTGTTTTTTGCTCCTTTGTCGGGATAGTAATACATCACTAATGCCTCCTGAATCTGGCTGAAGCAGTTTATGAAGCAGTATGATATATCCATTTTACAATCATCAACGTTCTAAAAAAATTATACAACCTGAGCCCATATCAATACAGAACCCAGGCTGCTTAGTGTCTTTTTAACACTGTCTACTTGACAGGGGGCACTTCATTTAAATGATAGGAGGATTGAGGCGAGGCGAAGGTCTTGCACTTGAATGGTATTTAGATGTTGATTGGACGGCCGGCGGATTTAGAATAAACCGATCTCTTTTAAACCAACACGTAAAAGATCCTAAATCAAAAAGTTCAAAACGTTTTGTACAGAAGCCTGACTGGTACATGAATGAATTGTCACTATATTATCATATGTGGAAAAGAGAAAAGGATAAGCTAAAAGATACATGGGAGGGTGAAGATTACCAATGCATTTTTCATAGTGGTTTTGGTAAACCTACTATTTTACAACTCCAATATAAAATAAAAAATATCCGCTTACACGATTTGCGCCATACTATGGTTGCTTTGCTGATGGAAGTCGGAGAAAGCATTAGTGCTATTCAAAGACGTGCAGGACACGCTAGTGCCAGAACAACATCTGATATATATGGCCATGTAACCGATGAAATGAAAAAGAGTGCAGCGAATCACTTTAACAAGTTTGATCCCAAACATTTGAGAAACACAAAATTAGAGCCAGGAAATCTCCGTCCCCAAGTCGGCCCCAAGGTTAAAAATAATGCATAATACAAAAATTGAGAGATTTCTCATCAAAAATAAAAAATTAGCCTTTCCCCTTGTATTCTAAGCGGAATTAAATATAATAATATTTGTTGAAACATCCCGGAGCATTAGCTCATCTGGGAGAGCGCTGTTGGCAGCGTAGAGGTCAGCGGTTCGATCCCGCTATGCTCAATACACAAAACCATTGATACAGAGCCATTCTTGAGATAATCGAGAGTGTTCTTTTGTCTTTCTAAAAACAAAAAGGTAACATTCCTGTCTGCAAATTTAAACTTTATCACCATTAATATATTTCACTAACATGGATGCTGCGTACATAAAGATAGCAGCGATTAAACCATTTACCATACTCCCAATAACGATAATTAAAATCTGTCTTGCATAATTTGCCCATGTCTTATCTGGAAATACAGCAATGTTCCATATACTTACGAGCATATAAAATCCAATCACAATGATAAACGTCCAAACAACTAACTTTGATTTGAGCATTTACTGACAATCCCCCAATATCCATTTTCTTCTATGATAACATTGGTTCTTCTCAAATCCTCAATTAATTCATCTTGATCTATATTCTTAACTTCATCTAACTCACGTCCTAATCGCTTTTTATCTTAGCTTTCTTCACTTCAGCAGCTCACGCACAGTCATCTCATCTACAGTTTTTGTTTCTCCTGTTGATGGGATTTGGTGAGATGAGTCGATGAATTTTTGTCGATCCACTGAAGTAGGTAGAGAAAGCATTTCGAATAGTTTACCTGTAGTGAGTCGCGACTTCTTTGAATTGCTCGTATGTTTGTATAAATTTAAAAGCTGTTGAAGAAGAAATCGCAATTCTCTTTAACCCAAGATTTAAACTCACCATCAGACCATCTCAGACACACCGAAATGAATAAGAACATCTACGCAAAACGTAAAGAAACGATTGAACGCGTTTTTGCGGATGCAAAAGAAAAACATGGTATGCGTTGGACGAAACTTCGTGGACTGAAAAAAGTTTCAATGCAGGCGATGCTTACTTTCGCTGCCATGAATCTTAAAAGCTAGCAAACTGGACATGGAGACGACCATGTCCAGGGTAAGACAACTGATCAATTTTTTCAAAATAAGTGAAAACCCCACTTTTATTTAAAGTAAAGGTGGGGTTTGTCTACGGTCTGAAGCAAATTATTTTGCTTATCACTTTTGCGTTCCAACATTCATGTTAATAGATTTCGATTTACCCAAAGAACATGAACTAGCTATCTTGAAAGTTTCTAATATTTTCAATGTTACTCCTGAATTTGCAAATCACCGTTTAAATCTTTATTGTCAAAAAACTTTTTCTCAGACAAGGAGCGTTTTATATGGCTAGCATTGAAAAAAGAGGAAGTAATTCTTTTAGATTAGTTGTTGAAACTGGATATGATGCTAATGGAAAAAGGTTAAGAAAGTATAAAACTATTCGTATAGATGATCATAAACTGTTAAAAACGAAAAGAAAATTGCAGGAATACCTCTCAGATCAGCTTTTTCAGTTCAAGATTGAAGTCAACTCCGGAAAAACTAACCTTTGATTCCTTCATCGCAAAGTGGAAAGAGAAGAAGCTTTATCAAGAGAGTGGAAAACCATATTCTCTTACTACTTCCGATGTATATTGGAGACATTTAAAAAATCACATTCTCCCTGTCTTTGGTAATAAAAAAATGGAACAAATAAAAAGCCTTCATATTGTAGATTTTTTAGACAGTTTAAAAAAAGATGGCGCACGAAAGGATGGGAAATCAGGAGGTTTAAGCGGGGTCACTATACAGGACATTTTTATAATTTTACAAGTTGTTTTTAAAACTGCTACTGAAGAATGGAAGATTATTATGGTTGATCCTATGAAAGGACTTCCTCAACCAGAACATGAAAGAAAAGAAATGAACTATTTTGTGACGAAGCTGCTGAATGCATAAAAATTTTGTATAAAGAAGTTGATATTAAGTGGAGACTATATTTTTTAGCTGCTATGATCGGCGGTCTAAGAAGCGGTGAAAGTCTTGCTCTTGAATGGCATTTGGATGTTGATTGGGACCTCGGTGGATTTCATATTAATCGTTCAATATCAAAAACAATTGATGGTAAGCCCTATGTTAAAGAACCTAAAACAAGAAGTTCTAAACGCTTTGTGAAGATGCCTAGCTGGTATATGGATGAATTAAAGCAGTATCATATCATGTGGAAAAAGGAAAAACTATTAGTTGGCGACTTATGGAAAGGCGGAGAGCATCTATATATATTTCATAATGGCTTTAGTGAGCCTTATTTTTACACAACCCCTACTTCCAAATGGTTTAAAATCAAAAACAAACAAAAATTAAAAAACATTCGACTACATGATTTAAGACATACAATGGTCGCTCTCCTTATCGAGGCAGGTGAGAGCATTAATGCTATTCAGAAAAGAGCCAGACATGCTAGTGCTAAAACAACCTCAGATATTTTATGGTCATGTAACAAACAAATTAGAATTTAACACTGCAGAACACTTTAATCGTTTTGATCCTAAAAATATTGAGAAACAATCTGGTGGATAAAGTTCGTCCCCAATTCGTCCCCAATCAAAAGAAATAGAACAAATATTCGTTGTTAAAAAAACAAAAAACCCTTGCTAGGCAAGGGTTTCAACGATGATTCCGACTGGGCTCGAACCAGCGACCTCTACCCTGACAAGGTATCCGTGACGTCTCTGGTAAGTCAAACGTTGGTATATGGACGTTAAGTCAGTCGGTAAGTCAAACGAATTCACTTCGATAGTACGTATTATAAACGATGGGAGCGCTAACTTGCAAGTATTACATCCGCTACCTAATTTGTGCGAACCAAAATATGGACTCGTCCAATAGCCGATGTTGTCGCAATTTGCGATAAGATGGTATCGTATTCTATCGTCTCCCAATTGAACTATCGACCACCTACTCCGCCCCAATAAACGCCTCGAACTCCGCTAATTTACCACGCATTTTACGGCGTTTTGCCTCGCTTGCCGCACGGTCGTCGGCTTTTGCTTGAGCTCCTTTTTTTGTTTCCAAAGAATCAAGGTCGTCAAGTTTTTCCTTCATCTTATAAAGGTGAACCTGTAACTCTTTAGTAGTTGCATCAATGTTTCCTTGCATTACATCGGTGCGCTTTTTTATATCTGCTTCCAGATTAGCTGCTTTTTGTTCTATCTTTGATTTCAACGAGTCAAAATGGTCAATGTAATATTCTGCATCTGGAACAATATTCTCATCTATTAAATTCTTCTTTATTGAGAATGTAAACTCGTGTACAGACAGGGACTGACCGTTGTTATAAAAGAGATTTAATGATGCTTGAACCCTGCCGTATAGCTTAATCTCGTCATTGTCTAGGATATATTCGGCTATCCCTTCGACCTTGTCGACAGCGTGATATTTCTAATGTGCTTAGATCCATTAGAGAACAACAAGACTAACTTACCCTCTACTGCAGACAAAGGGAGAGGCATTCCATCTTTATGCAGCTTGAATATCAATCTAGCTGTGCCTATATCTTGTGTTGAAAACACAATCTTTGAGTCATAGAAGCTTAAGTGGATACCCTTACGCAGCAAGACGTAAAAGACTTCGAGGATGTTCGGTGCTGGCGTTTGTACTCCGACGATGACTTCGTATTCATAGTCGAGGATATTCACGGCCATTTCTGACCACACGTACCCACGTTTCCGTTGCGTTACTTCAAATACATCTCCGTTTTTATACCGAGTTTCATTTACGTGTTTATCCGTAATCAAAATCCGTTCGCCAACGTTTGCCTTACGTTTCTCCGTCTTATATTTCGTCATACTAAAACAACTCCCCGTAGTTTATTTGCGACTGTTCAACCGCCCTTCGATCGTCTTCTTCCGTCTGTTCAGCCGTCTTTTGCTTTACGAGCAACGGCGGCAGGTGCCGGTCTCGCATATACGAAAACATAAAGCCGAAGTTGCAGCCGGGCCATTGAGCCGTCGGCTTTTTAGCCGCAAAGCACGCGTCGATGAAGTCCCGTACAATAATCGCCCCATGTTCGCCGATCATCGTCTTTATGTTACGCGCTTCCATGCCGCGATTATTGGCGACGTACTTAATGCCGTAGACTTCGAGGTGACGCTCGTGTAGATAGACGATGAAGTCGCGTGCCGTCCATTTTTCGATGGGCTTTTCGCTCATAAATACCGCCTCCTATTCTTCGTCTTTTACCGTTCGCTGGTTCCTAAAGAACGTAGCCGAAACGAACTTTCCTACGAGGTTCTTTAAGCCGTACGCTAGTTTTTCGCGGCCGCTAGCGTTACGATGTCCATGTCGTTCAAGCACGAGAACAAGTCCTTCCACGGATCGGTTACTGCCGTAAAAACTTTCGTATGGTCGATTAGAAAGTGGTTGTACGACTCCGCACCTGGTCGTAAGCCTTGACGGTTATAACATTTGAGGCTTTCTTCGATAGCCTCTGCCTGCTCTTTCGTGATTTCCGGCTTCATTTTAACGCCTCCCATGCGTGTAAGTTAATTTCGTATAGAACCGTTATCGAAACGTCATCAACGTTTTCTCGAATCGGTGTATCCGACTTTTCTTCGATTAAACGTAAGGTGCGCACCATCCGCTCATTCTCCGCAATCAGCCCCGTCATTGCATGACGTAATTCTGCGATTTCTTGATCGTTCGTTTTTGTCATTTGACGTCCTCCCATCCCGGAAATAAATCTTCCATAGTTACCTCGCGTTTTGTTCCGTCGCTGGCCTTTACGAAAATACCGCCAATCTCTCCCGGCTCACATTTCCGAACAGTAAGTCCGAGATGCCCGTAGGTTTCTTCGAGCTTCTTAACGTCAAACGTTCTTTCCATGATTTAACCGCCTCCTAGACGTTTTATTTGTCGGGGATACTAGCGCCCTCGATCGTCAGTGCCGCCGCAAATTCCGTGCGAAATTCCTGTACCATTTGTGCGATCTCGGCCAGTGTTTCCGCATCCGAGGTCTTTATGCGTCGATTCATTACGTCTAAGACGGCGCGATCAACGGTCGGGTGGTACGAAACTTCTCTCCAGCGCTCGACCGGCGTCGGGTCAGCGTCAGGATTATCGGCTAGCTTCTTGGCCCAGCCCGGCGCTTTGGTCGGGTCGGTGAAATAACGTTCATTTACGATGATGTTGTGGACGTCGGATGTTAGGCGGTAGTCGGGTGATATCGTAATTTCAATCGTCATGATTATCGGGCTCCTCCTCTTCTTACGCTATATGTTCGATTTCCTTCATCCTCAATGCGTTGACCGCCCGTGATCCTCCGTACTCTTCCAGCTTTCGGTCGATGAAGGAGACGCCCTTCGCAGTAACGTACGTCTGCACAAAGTTAACTCCGTAATATCTAGACGGCGACTGTTTGACTTTAAAATATCCTTCGTTGATGTAGCGCTGGTAAGGAACCGGTGATCCTTCCTTCCGAACAAAGACACCGATTGTCCGTAAGAATGACGTTAATTTGTTTCGGCCAATGCCGATCGATTTGGCTGCCTGGTCTAACGGCTGTACGTTTGTCGCGGAAATAAAACGATCGTGTTCATCTGCTTTCGGTTTCATTTCGGAAATTACTTCGTTTTGCTTTCGTACAGTCTCTAAAGTTGCGCTAAATAAAAGCTTTGTTTGGTCGTCCGCGAATGGCAGATACGTTTGAATGAATAGATCTTCATTCGCTACATAGCCGCCTGTCTTTCTGATTGTCGGGATGACATCATGCGTGATCCAACGTTTGAACTGTTTGGCTTCCGGTTTGCGGCTGCCTAGAATTAATGTGTAAAGACCTGGTTCGTTTACAATTGTTTTATTGGGATTGCCAATACCCTCATTTAAAATGATGGTATTCTTCTCATCTTTGTCCAAACGACTTAAAGCCTGACTTGGGTTGCCGATTTCTAACACATCACATACATCCTTTGCAACAAACCAAGGTTCACCATCCTTCACGACTGTTCTCACCTGTTGTTCTTGATAATTGAATACTTTTTGTAATTCGTTCATTACGATTCCTCCTCGTTTATTTTTTCCGTTTATTTTTAAAACCGTAGCAATTCGTTCGCTTACGCTCACTCTTTGCAAATATCTTTTATCGCGATAGATATATCTTTTAATTTAATTATTTGCGCGAAAGATTTTAATTGAGCGCTATTATTAGTCTAGTTAAATAAGTATAGTTAAATGAGTTTAGTTCGTCTTCAAACTGTGAAGTACCTTACTTCAAATCTTGCAGGGGGCTATTGTCGTTTTTTGAAGTGCCGGTCTCAACGAACCATTCCGGAGGTTCCCAAAGCGTATATTCATTCGATGCCTGCCCGTTCGCATTTTTCCGTTCTTTGACGTCAATGAGGTCGAGTTCCTTCAGCCTACGTAATGCTGCCCGCACCGTATTCGTTGAGCATCGACATTTATCTGCGATAGTCTGAACGCTTGGGTGCGACTTCTTACTCGTATTGTCTGCGTAGAAACAAAGAACGGCGTATACGAGTTTCTGAACCGGCTTATCCAAATACGTTTCGTCTGCGATAACCGACTTCGTTACTCGGACGAATCTGTGGTCGTGAAAGTCGATCGGTCGCTTTTCGTTTGGCATATTAAAACCTCCTATTCCCACTTCTACTTAATCATACGAACCGTATTTGGAAACCGCACAAAATTTACGAACTTTTTTCGCTTTCAAAAGTACAGTCGCATACGACCTATTAAAACCTCATACACGAAATAATACCCTCCACTTTTTAAAACCGCACAATAAATTCGGAACTTTTTTCGCTTTCACTTATAACTGCGTATATACTTTTAGAATTGGACATCGTTTCTTAAAAAAATTTCGCTTTCACTTATACAGTCGCATGTGGGCGGCGTAAATCGGGACATTTAAAATAAAAAATAACCCGACCATGTGGCCGAGTCATCTTCTCTTAATTTTTCTTTGCTTATTTAGTTTTTTTCTAACGACATTAATCGCAGAATATTTATCATGCTACGCGGTCAGTGATTTTCCCGACAAGTGCGTATATCTCATAACCATCCGTAAGTCACTATGTCCGAGTAGGATTTGTAGATGACGAATATCTCCGCCTGATTCTAGATACATTGTTGCGGCCGTGTGACGGAAAAGATGTGGATGGACACGCTTTTTAATACCGACTTCCCTTGCATATTCTGCAAGCCGTTTCCGGAAGTGATCGCGTGTTAATCTCTCGCCATAGTTCGCAAGGAATATAAAGTCGGAATCAAAATCGGCTTTATTCTCGATAATTAACTCATTTAATATCTTCGCCGTTCCAAAGTCAATAGGTACTGACCGAGCCTTTCTATTTTTGGCGATTGCAGCAGGTATGTACAGAACCCTTCCTTCTAAATCGAAGTTTTCCTCACGAAGACCCAGCGCTTCAGAAATACGCATCATCCCGTCTAACAAAACGTTCATTAAAACGTAATCTCGAAAGTCTGCATAATTCCTTTGGTTCGGTGCCGCAAACAGCAAACGTAGTTCATCCTCATCTAATATAACGATCTCTTCTTCCAGTTCTCTAACGTTCTTTATGCCCCACATAGGGTTATTTTCAATTAAACCTTCGTCATAGAGCGTTTTAAAGAACACCCGCAAAGTCTTAAGACGCGTGTTAATTGTAGCGGGCGCTAAACCTTTCGTCATATGCTCCTCTTTTTTAAATCCGTGACCTTCAAACTTCACCCATTCGTCCTGCATATAGACGATGTATTTCTGTAGAACTTCTCTATTAATCTCTTTTATCGACCGCTCTATTCTATGGCGGTCGAAAAATTCGATAAAGAAGCCGTAATTATTCTCATATTGCTCTATCGTCCCTTCTGCGCGCCCCTCTGATTTCTTTATCGCGCGGAACTGAATGAATAAAACGTCGAGATTGCTCGTCGTTTTCCGTAAAGTCCGCTCTTTTTTAATGCGCCTTCCTGTCCTATTTGCCGACATACTACCACCTCCAAATCGATTAAGTCATCGAAATGAAGACCGCTACCTTGCCGACGGTACGACCGCTACCCAGTAACTAAAAACGCATAAGTCAACGCTAAGTCAACGCAATAAAAAACGGCTAGAAACGTTGATATAACGCCTCTAACCGCCGTAGATGATTCCGACTGGGCTCGAACCAGCGACCTCTACCCTGTCAAGGTAGCGCTCTCCCAGCTGAGCTACGGAATCAAGTTATGTATCAGTTCTGGGCTTTCTGTTACTGACAGTCTCTATTATATAACCATAAGTAGAGGGCGTCAATGGGTTTGTTCAAAAAAACAAAAAGCCGGCTTTTTACAAGTTCATTTATGATTGGTTCACAAGGACGGGCTTTAGTTGATCGAGTGCTTGTTTGAAGTCGTGTTTGAGATCCTCTCCGTTTTCGATACCAACACTTAATCGAAGTAAACCGTCTGTGATACCTCTTTTTTCTCTTTCTTCTTTTGGCATGGCGGCATGTGACATTTTTGCGGGGTAGGAAAGAATCGATTCGACAGCGCCGAGGCTGACAGCGAATACAGGTAATGTGACACTCGCGACCAATTCTTTAACCGCCGCTTTGTTTTCTAATTCAAACGAGAGAACAGCTCCTGCTCCGCTTGCTTGCTTTCGCTGAATCTGCGCACCTGGATGGTCATCTAAGCCTGGGTAGTATACTTTTTTCACCGCAGGATGTTCTTTCAGAAATGAAGCCAATTCTAATGCCGTTTGGCTTGCTTTTTCTAATCTGACCTGAAGGGTTTTTAACCCTCTTAACACAAGCCAGCAATCCTGAACGCCAAGGACAGCACCGAAGGAGTTTTGCAGCTGATATAGTTCCTCTCCCAGCTCCTCGTCTTTGACCACCGCTAAGCCAGACAGCACATCACTGTGACCGCTTAGAAATTTCGTTGCACTGTGCAGCACAACGTCAACGCCTAGGAATAGCGGCCGCTGGAGAGCAGGTGTTAAAAACGTATTATCTAAGAAAGTCAGACAGTCATGCTCTTTCGCAAACTGGACAACGCCTTGAATATCCGTAATATTTAGTGTTGGGTTTGACGGTGTTTCCATGTAAATGACCTTCGTATTCGATTGAATACCTTGTTTGACTTCATTCAAATCCGTCATGTCCACAAAGGTATGCTCAATGCCAAATCTCGAAAGGACTTGTGTAATCATACGGAATGTTCCGCCGTACACATCTCTAGTGACAAGGACGTGATCTCCTTTTGATAAAAGGAGAAAAGCGGTTGAAATGGCTGCCATGCCTGAGGCAAAGGCAAGACCTCTTGTTCCTCCTTCTAACGCTGCAATGGTATCCTCTAATGCTTGACGTGTAGGGGTCCCTGATCTGGAGTAGTCATATTGGCCAAATTCATCGAAGCTACTTTGATGAAACGTTGACGCATGCTGAATCGGTACACTAACTGCACCTGTTGAACGGTCTGTTTTAAAGGCATTATGAACTAGTTTTGTTTCGAGTGTCCAATCGTGTGTGGTCATTTTGCGTGTACCTCCTTTTTGACTTTTGATAGTGCCTGTTTAAGGTCGGCTTTCAGGTCATCTACATGCTCAATCCCAACAGAGAAACGGAGCAGTTTGTTACACACACCGTTTGCAATGCGAATCTCCCCTGGAATGTCCATGTGCGTTTGCGTGGCAGGATACGTAATGAAGCTTTCGATTCCACCAAGGCTTTCTGCAAAACAAATCGTTTTTAGCTGCTTTAAAAATGGATTAACCCAGTCTTCTTTTACTACACGGAATGACAGCATCCCCCCCTTGCCTGGGTAAAGGACATCTTGGATTTCTGGCTGCTTCTCTAAAAAGTCGGCTAACTCCTTCGCATTTGCCTCGTGCTGTCTAATTCTAAGAGCCAACGTTTTCATCCCTCTCATTAAAAGCCATGAATCAAATGGAGATAAAACCGCTCCGATGGCGTTTTGATGCTGGAACATGTCCTCAGATAGCTGCTCCCCTTTTGTCACCACAAGCCCGGCAAGGACGTCGTTGTGTCCGCCTAAATATTTGGTTGCGCTATGAATGATAATATCCGCTCCAAGCGTAATCGGCTTTTGCAAGACTGGTGTGTAAAAGGTGTTATCGACAATGACCAAAGCGCCCTGTTCTTTTGCAATCTTCGCAATCTTTTGAATATCCGCTTCCTGCATGAGTGGATTAGTCGGCGTTTCAATAAAGACGGCTTTTGTGTTTGGCGTGATTTTAGAGCGTAAACAGTCTTCATCTGAAAAATCATCATATAAAAAACGAAGGCCATACTTTTTCCATTCGTTCTCGAATAAACGGTATGTACCGCCATATAAATCTGATGAAACAATCAGTTCATCTCCGCTCTCAAATAGAGCCATGATCGTTTGAATAGCAGCCATTCCCGAACTGAAGGCAAAACCGGCCGTCCCTTCTTCGAGTGAAGCAATCGCATTTTCTACGAGCTGTCTTGTTGGGTTTTTCGTCCGAATATAATCAAACCCTGTTGATTCACCAATGCCTCTATGTCTGTATGCTGTTGAAAGATAAACAGGGGGACTGACCGTGCCAGTCGCCTCTTCGCTACGGTTTCCAATTTGGGCTAATTTCGTTTCCACATGTTCTGTCATTTGACACCATCCTAAGTAAATATCTGATTTCAAAACAGAAAACCCCTTCTTCATAAGAAGAAGGGGTTTAATCGCTTCCTCTTATCTTCCAAGCAAAAAAGTTGCTTGCTGGATTTAGCACCTTGGTATATCACCGGTTGCTGAGGTTTCAAAGGGCCAGTCCCTCCACCTCTCACGATAAGAATGTGTTGTCTGTACTAATTCTTAATAATGTAACGCATTAAAACTCATTTTTCAAGTGGAAATGTAGCAATTAATTAAAATTTTCTGTATTTTGTAGCAGATTGGATGTCAGTAGATTTGATTGCATGTTAGTATATAGGAACAACGCTGTTTTTCATGTTACAATGAATGGAAACGTTTCACTTATGATGAATTTGGTTAGCTGGAGGAATGGATTATGGTGAAGAAAACAGGAATCATTCAAGAAGAAACTTTACAATCAAAAGAGCTTGGGACGGACATGACAGTTTTAATCTATTTGCCAGTCAATTACTCTCCCCTTTATACATATCATGTCATCATTGCACAAGATGGTCATGATTATTTCCGCTTAGGTAAAATAGGCAGACAGGCGGAAGAACTTATGCAAAACAAAGAAATCGAACGCTCGATTATTATTGGGATTCCGTATGAAAATGTCACTGAAAGGCGAAATACCTATCATCCAGACGGCAAAAAGTTTGAAGCGTATAAACGTTTTTTGGCAAATGAACTTGTCCATTATATTGATGAACACTATCCAACGTATCAAATTGGATCAGGACGTACGTTTATTGGTGATTCACTAGGTGCTACGATTTCACTCATGACAGCCATTGATTACCCTTCTTTATTTGGCGGGTTGATTTTGCAGTCTCCTTACGTCGATAAGACGGTCTTACAAGCAGTTAAACAATCAACATCTCTTTCTCATTATGCCATTATTCATCAAATTGGGTCAGAAGAAACGGCAGTGAAAACAACCGATGGTCAAGTGCTTGATTTTATCAAACCGAACGAAGACTTAAAGGCCCTTCTTGAACAGTCTGGTGCGGATTATTTATTTGAGACATTCGAAGGTGATCACAAATGGACGTTTTGGCAGCCGCTCATCGCTCCTTCGTTAAAAAGAATTCTCCCATATTCGTTTAACAACTGAATTTTGTTATAATAAAGAATAATAAATACTTTATTAATCAGGAGGGAACATGATGAAATACGGAGTTGTTTTATTTCCATCAAAAAAATTGCAAGATATTGCGAATTCTTATCGAAAACGTTATGATCCGAACTATTCACTCATACCGCCTCATTTAACATTACGAACACCTTTTGAGTTAACGGATTTAGAAGCAGCTGAGGTCGTCTCAACCCTACGAGATTATGCAAAAAATGCCTCTCCTATTACCTTACGTATTAAAAAATTCAGTTCATTCGCTCCTGTAAACAACGTCATATATATGAAAATAGAACCGAACCAGGAATTAACGGCTCTAAATGATAAATTGTACACTGATCCACTTGCTGGTACACCTGAATATGCATTTGTTCCGCATGTAACAGTGGCTCAAAAATTATCAGATGATGAGCATTCAGACGTACTTGGCACATTAAAGCTGAGAAAGATTGATCATGAAGAAACGGTTGATCGCTTCCACCTTTTATATCAATTAGACAATGGATCTTGGACCGTTTATGAAACATTTATTTTAGGAGAAGAGGGTTAAAGACATTTGAAAACAGTCATCGCAAAAGTACAAACACAACGAGAAGATGCATATTACGTTCGAAAAGAAGTTTTCGTGAAAGAACAAGAAGTCCCATTAGAGATCGAAATTGATGAACTAGAAGACGAAGCCATCCATTTTGTCATTTATAATGATGACAAAGAGCCACAGGCTGCTGCTAGACTACGTATCATTGAAGGTCAAAAGGGAAAGCTTGAACGGATTTGTGTGTTAAAAGAGGCGCGCTCTTTCGGCCTTGGCCACAAGCTATTAGAGGCGCTAGAGACCGAAGCTATTGCTAAAGGAGCAAAGGAAGCTGTCTTGCATGCACAAGTCCAAGCTCTTCCTTTCTACGAAAAGAAAGGCTACAAAGCCATTTCTGAACCGTTTGAAGAAGCAGGTATCACACATGTCAAAATGACAAAAACACTATCTGCTAGATAACAAAGTAAAGCCAGGGCATCATGGATGCTCTGGCTTTTCTAGATTCATCATCATTCGGATAGGTAAGAAAGCGCAATCATTTATATATAGACATTGATATAAATGCCCTTTCCTTCTTCCATAAACATATCTCGCACAAAGCGTTCCCGCTTTTTTTGCTGAACTTTCTTTTCTGCTTCTGTCATTAAGTCCTCTTTTTTCTCCAGCTCTCTGTATACCTTGTCATGAAAAGTGCGCGTGACCTTTGTCACTTTCGCATAGTCTTCTTTATCCTGAGGAGCAGGACGGTTGCTATACTGAAAATACAGATCCGGCTGAATCGGGGCTATATATCCCATCAAAAACGCCTCCTTTGCTTCTCTTCTATTCTACTATTCCCTAATTATGACTGTATGAAACTTGCTTCATTTGATATGATTAGATTTGTTTCTTTTTAAGATTGATTGACAATTGGAGGACTAGCTTTGAAATGCGCACGACGACATGATCGAACGATCTCATTACATATGTATTCGAGAGAACATTATCAATTCCTCTATGATGAGGGAAAAAAGGGGCACTTATCTTGCCCATATTGCGGACAACCCGTCTTTTTCAGATTAAATATACATGAAGAACCTACCTTTATTCATAAGCAAACGTCTCAGCAGGAGATGTGCGAAAAGGCTGAAGAACAACAAGACATGAAAACGACAGAACCAGAGGAAAGTGCTTCCTACAAAGAACTTGACGGCTTCCGTTTTCCAACTGGCAAACAGATCATCTCGCAAACGAAGGAATCGTTTGACTGGCAGGAACCAAGGTTGGTTCATTTGAGCGAAGCCATCCATTTAGAAGAGAATAAACATGTACATACCATCGACCTCTTTCCGCAAATCACCTTTAGTACACCGCAGCTTCAAGCTGTGACACATCAAGACGGTCCAATGCTTGTGCTTGCTGGTGCCGGCAGCGGGAAAACAAGGGTGCTGACGGCTAGAGCAGCTTATCTGATTTCGCACCATCAAATGCCCGCTCATCATATATTACTCGTGACCTTCACCACAAAAGCAAGCAGTGAGATGAAAGAAAGGCTGCGCAAGCAATACCAGCTTCATCCCTCACAAGAGAGTCAGGTCGTGACGGGCACCTTCCACAGTCTTTTTTATAAAATGCTGCTTCATGATGATCCGAAGAGATGGAACGGCCAGCACCTAATCAAATTTGACTGGCAAAAGGAACAGTACATTCGCAAAGCGCTCATGAATGAAGGGCTTGATGAGAAAGAGTATCCAACCGATCAGGTGCTACAATCGATTGGTTATTGGAAAAATGCTTTTTTACCAGACGAACTTCCTGAGCTGAAAGATGAAAGGGAAAAGCAAATGTGGACGATCTATCAGTTGTATGAACAGCAAAAAAGAGACAATCAGCAATTTGACTTTGATGACATGGCGATTGCCTGCTTACACATGCTGACTGAACAGCCTGAACTCCTCAAACGATATCAAAAACGATTCAAGTATATTTTGGTGGATGAATTTCAGGATATTAATCCGGTTCAATATCAATTAATTCAACTGTTAGCCGGAGAATCCGAGCAGCTATTTTGTGTCGGTGATGATGATCAAGCCATTTATGCCTTTAGAGGAAGTAATCCCGCTTTCATTCTTGATTTCAAGCAGGACTATCCTTCCGCTCAGATCGTCCATTTACATGCGAATTACCGTTCTCACCATACAATTGTCGCAAGTGCAGATGCCATCATTAAAAAAAATCAGCATCGTTATGAGAAAACGTTAAAAGCCGTTCGTGCTGAGAAAGTCCCTCCGACTCTCTTTTATCCATATGATGAGGAAGAGGAAGCGACCATGATCGCAGCAGATATTCTGGATAAAATGAAAAACGGAGCAAAGCCGAATGATTTCTGTGTGCTGTTTAGGACCAAAACAGGCGGACGCGCCATTTATGAACGGCTTCATCAATCGGCCATTCCATATGAGACGGATGCTGGCGTCAAAGCCTTTTACAGCAGACGAATGGTTCGGATACTGCTCGCCTTTCTTTCTTTAAGTCAAGATGCAGATGATGTCGCTGCAATGAAACAGTTGCTGCCGGTTTTCTTTTTAAAGCAACAGACACTGAATACTCTAAAGGTCCTGACCATTACGGAAGATTGTTCAATGGTAGAAGCGCTTGGAAAACTAACAGACATTCAGCCGTTTCAGCGTAAAAAGCTCCAATCGATCGTTCCTCTTTTCCGAACTTTACGAACGTTAAAGCCGTCTGACGCTGTGGCATTTATTGAACAACAGATGGGACTTGGCGATTACTTAAAAAAACGTGTGAACGATACAAATGTGCTTGAAAAAGGGGCGGATGATGTACGTGATGTGAAAACAGCCGCCAAACGCTTTGAAACGATTGAAGCCTTTCTCTCACATGCTGAACATATGAAATCTGCCGAAAAGGAAAAAACAGACGAACCAGGTGTTCAGCTCATGACGATCCACCGCGCAAAGGGGCTTGAATTCCAAACGGTGTACATCACTTGTGTGATCGACGGTGCACTACCTCATGATTTCGCACTTGATGAACTAAGAAATGGTGATGAAGAAGCCCTTGAAGAAGAGCGGCGTTTATTATACGTTGCCATGACAAGAGCAGAACAATACCTCTATCTATCTGTCCCTTCTTTTAGAAGAGGAAAAACCGCTCATCATTCTCGTTTTTTGTACCCTCTTCTGAAGAAAAACCGTGAATTGTTCACACAAAAACAACAGGCCCCCCTTTGACTGGAGAGCCTGTTGTTTATTTTTTGTTGTTCATCATTTTAGCGATTGTATTGAAATCAAGCTTTTCTTTTCCACTTGTAATCGATTGGACGATTTTGTCTTCCATTTCTTTAGGTACACGTTTGTTCGCAAGCTGCGCTACTTTTTTAATAACACCTCGAACAGTGGCCTCATCTTTAAAGTTGGCATTTTGCAACGATCCTGCAAGCTTAAAGACATCATTCATATTGACACCTGTTTTATTTTCGACACTTTTAAAGAATTTATTATCCATTCATTTGCCTCCTCTTTGTGGAGTAATCACCATACTATATGAAAATAGGGGAGATATGTGCCTATCCTACTGCCTTGTTTGACCAAAGAGAAAGGAAAGCAAAAGGCTTCCCCATTGCTTCCCTCACCTTCTGACTGTTTAGTTAAAGAAAGAAGCACCAACGATGATGAGAAGAATAAACAACACGACGACAAGAACAAAAGTTGAACCATAACCGCCGCCATAGCCGCCACCGTAACCGTAACAACCCATATT
The DNA here is from genome assembly GCF_037104745.1 of Bacillus sp. FJAT-53060. NCBI lineage: Bacteria > Bacillati > Bacillota > Bacilli > Caryophanales > Bacillaceae > Bacillus > Bacillus sp. FJAT-53060. The sequence continues at coordinate 26,450 of NZ_JBAWSW010000006.1, read as the reverse complement.
TAAGCACCTCCTCTACTCCATTACAAAATATGAAAAAAACAAGAAATGGTTTGGACGATCAGATAAAAAAGTGCGGAAATTTTATTTCTGCTGTTTAAATACATAATCTGCGTCTCCATGACGCATCATGAATGCCTCTGTTTCTTTCGCAAAGGCGTCCATCTTCTCGCCAAATACCTTTAAGTGCTGCTCAAGATCATTCGCTTTATTAGCTAGATCCATTTCAACCTTTTCATACGCTTGTTCTTTCCCATCATGAGGTTTAGTGAACAAAGAGCCGATTAATTGTTCGAATGCGTCCATTCTGGTCACCCCTTCTCTCTTTCATATGCAGAACTCGAAAAAAGGGCAACAAAAAAACCGGATAAATCCGGCTTTCTACTATTCATATTTCTTTTTCTTTCCACAGCCGCAGCTAGTCTTCTTGATTTTTTTTTTATAAACAGATTGGTTTGACTGCGCTGGATAACCTTGAAGCATATGTGAAGGCGTTTCAGTTGGTTTCATCGCAACCCTTCCTTTCCTATTCCATGTTAGTATATGCATTTTTTTAAAGCGTGTCTGATCAGAATGCCTGTTTATTTCACAAGCAGCTTCGACACGACTGCTTCGATAATGCCTGCTGCTGCGGCAATCGCTAATAGTAAATTAAGCCACATGCTGACGAGAGGAAAAAGTATGTATATCACAAGTAAAGCAGCAGTACACCACATGCCCGTACACCAATAACAGCTTAATAATTCTCCTACCCAAGACCGCAGTCCTTTTCCTTTGATGATAATATATGTCTCGACTTCACCTTGTTCGTTTATTTCTTCTTGCTCTTCATGAAATAAACGGCGAAAAGGGGCAGTAATAGTATCAAACACGACCAATCTCGTCAGCCGAAAGGATGCGAGGGCAAACACGACAAAAGACAAAGCACCAATCAGGAAATCTCCACCTCCTTCTTTCTTCTTTTTCCGTCCTTTCTTTATATATGCAAACAGAAGGACCGCCATGATGATTCGAGTGGAAGTAAAATTGGGTTCTACTTTTTCACGCTTTCCGATTCCACCTTGAATCCCTGCTGCATTAAATAATGTATAGATAAGAAAGGAGTGAAAGTATTGTCTATTGAAGAAAGTGCTGATTTATTATACACACAACTGTTAAACGAATTAATGAGCAATTATGATGATTTCTTTGAGATCAAGGATTCCGAAAATGTCACGATTCATAAATCAGATGTAACAGCCGCACTCTCCCTTCAAGCGACCGTAACGACAATCATTACTCTTTTAATTCAAATTCTTGTACCAGACGATGAATTGGCTATAGAGATCACAGAGCAGCTTTTATCCACACAACAAGTGACAGTCCAAAAGAAAACGGTGATTCAAATCATCAATTGCTATAACGTCACGATTACATTATCTGATGAATCCATTTTGAACTCCGTACAAATTCTCACTCAAACACTGAATGTACTCTTAGTTGAAGCCGGCATTCTTTGACCCTTTCTTTTTCTAACATTACGAATGAAAGAGGTGACATGAATTGTCTGAAGAAAACAAAAAAGAAGATTTCGATATTGATACAAACGTAGACCCATTAACTAGTCTACTTGTCAGTGACGTTTTAAATAAGTACAACATTACAGCAGAAAACAGACGACCTTTAAATGACGAGCAAAAAAGAAGCATTTTAAAATTAGTAGAAGACCTTCAAAACAAAGCAAATGCTTTTGTCGAATCGCAAAAAGAAAAAAAACGCCTAGAAGAAGCTCAAAATAATCATCAAGAAGAGGCTCAATCAAAGCGTAGAACGAACACTTTAAGACAGCGTATCCATCAGCGAAGAGATTCTGAACAAAATAACATTTAGTAAAAATGGGTGATCCCAGCAAGATATATGCCCCAAACCAAATGCAGTAACTTCGCATTTAATAAAGTAAACGAGAGGGGGAAAAAACATGAGTTCAAAACCATATTCATGGGTAGCACTTGATCGTAATTGTAGTCACCAAGGAGACTACCATCACTATGACAGAAAACCTGTATGTGATGATGGTTACTATGACCATGATGAAAATATTCTACAAAACGCAGATCAAATTTCGCAAAACAAGCAAATCTCAGAAGAAGTTATCATTATTAGAGATTCTTGCGATATCAATGTTTCTTCTGTTGATGCTCAAGTCGCAGTTTCTATTCAGACAGCTGTACAACTGGCTTTAGTAGCTATTATCAACCTTTCAATTGCGGACAATGACTTAGCTGATCAAGTAGCACAAGATTTGGTACAGTTAACAACCTCGAAACAAGCAAACCGTCAAAAATTGGTTATCGAAAACTCCCGAGATGTAACAGTTTCTACAGTCGACGCAGATGTAGCCGTTGCAGTTCAAACACTTATACAAATTTTAGCTGCTCTAATCATCGCAATCGGTATCCTCTAATGTACAAAAGCAGAGCGAAAAGCTCTGCTTTTCCTTTTATGAAAAATACAACAAATATAAATAGTCATTTACCCACACCAACTAGAGGGCGCATACATATGTTGTTAAGGACTAAAGTCAAATACCTTGTTAAAGGAGCTGAAATCCATGAGCTGCGGAAAACACCATGGCCGACATGATGAAAACTGTGTATGCGATGCGGTTGATAAGATTTTAGCAGAGCAGGAAGCTGTAGAAGATAAATGTCCTACGAGCTGCTACAGTAATTTATTAAGCCCGACAGTTTCTGGAAAAGATACGATTCCGTTTTTACTTTTTGATAAAAAGGGCGGATTGTTCTCTACTTTCGGAAACATTGGAGGATTTGTGGACGATTCTCAATGCTTCGAATCTATCTTCTTCCGGGTTGAAAAATTATACGACTGCTGTGCTACGTTATCTGTATTAAGACCTGTTGATGTACACGGACATACGCTTAGCGTTTGTCACCCTTGTGACCCTGACTTTTTTGGTCTAGAAAAAACGGACTTTTGTATCGAGGTTGATTTGAACTGCTTCTGCGCGATCCAATGTTTAAACCCAGAACTTGTAGACAGAGTACTACCGATGAAAGATAAAAAACATCATCACCACGGCTAAACAAATCATCCGTTGACCTAACTTGTAATGAGTCATAGCATCCCCTTCCTCACGAATGACAACCAATGCGGAGCAGTCAGCAAAAAAGTTGGCCGCTTCCGCATTGATTGAAACGACATGCACCAACCGGTGTAAGCACAAAATAAAGCTTGTAGATGATGACAGTGCTCAAATACTCAAACAAAATTCCTTGTATAGGAGGGTTGAATATGAGCCGCAAACATTCATGGAACTGTGTAGCAGAGGCTGTTGAAAACATTCACGACTTACAAAATGCCGTCGAAGAAGAGTGCCCAACTAGCTGTTACAGCAATCTCCTTTCTCCATCACACTCATTAGGTGACACTATCCCGTTTGTTCTATTTACATCAAAATCAAAACCATTCGTCGCATTCGGAAACGTCGGAGAAGTAGATGCAGGACCTTGCTTCAGCACTGCATTTTTCAGAGTCGAACACATCTCTGATCACTGTGCAACACTCAGCTTGCTTATTGCATTTGACAAAGACCGTTATATTTTAGATTTTACAGATAAAGACTCCGTGTGCGATGTGTTCCGATTAGAAAAATCGAAGTATTGCATAGAAGTAGACCTTGACTGCTTCTGCGCAATCAAGTGCTTAAACCCACGACTCATCAACCGTAACAACTAACAAAAAAGTCCCTATATGGGACTTTTTTCCATGTTCGTTAAAAGCCGAGCGGATGAATGGAGGAAATATCATCAATCGCTAACTCGACCGGATTTCCACCGCCTGCTGTACGAATAATTACCATATTCTCTATCCTCTCCATCACAATCCCTCTGTATGTTTTTTCATCGGCTTCAATGAGACAAAGTGCTCTTGGCATATTATGCGGCAGGCTTGTGAGAAAATCGACCTTTTCGTCAATGTTCATCTGACTTAAAGGCTTTTTCACTCGTTTTCTCCTTGGTTCTTCTTTTATTTCATGATATACGCCTTCTGGCTGCTTTTCTTGTTCTTGGACTGGCTCTCGTTCTTGTGAAGACTCTGCTTCTTGTATGATCTCTCGTTCTTGCTGAAGTGCGGGCGGCTCTTCTTTTTCCTTCTCTACTTCCTGTGATACAGGTTCCTGTGCGCTTTCTTCGATTGAATCTTTAACGCTTTTTTTACTTTCTGGCAGTTTTTCTAACTTCTTTCGCTTCCTCACAATATTTTGCATGGCTGGCTCTGATTCATCATAGCTTGGTTGAACAATATACATAAGCGGCTTTTGATTCTCATCACCTTTATTTGACATACTAATCCCTCCCGAATGATTCATTCCTTATATATATGAACGGACGCCTCAAATCAGAAGAAAAATAAAAAACAGCATACCAGTCATCGGTATGCTGCGGATCATTTATTCGCTTATCGGGCAATGATATGGAACCCGGAATCAACATGAAGATTCTCACCTGTCATGCCGCGGGACAGATCACTGAATAAGAATAATGCTGTATCGCCAACTTCTTCAGGAGTTGTTGTACGGCGAAGCGGTGCACGCTCTTCAATATCCTTAAGGATCTTATTAAAACCGCTGATCCCTTTTGCAGATAAAGTACGAATTGGACCAGCAGAAATACTATTCACACGAATGCCTTCTGCTCCTAGATCAGCTGCTAAATATTTCACACTTGCTTCAAGTGCTGCTTTCGCTACACCCATGACATTGTAGCTAGATACAACACGCTCTCCGCCTAGGTAAGTAAGTGTTACAATGCTGCCGCCCTCTGTCATCAACGGACGTGCCGCTTTTGCTACTGCAGTTAATGAATATGCACTAATGTTGTGCGCTAACAGGAAACCTTCACGGTTCGTGTTCAAATATTCACCAACAAGCTCTTCTTTGTTGGCAAATGCAATCGCATGCGCAACACCATGAATCACTTGTACTTTTTCTTTAATTGTTGCAAAACATTTTTCGATTTCTTCATCACTTGTCACGTCACAAGGAAGAATAATTGAATCATCACGCTCAAGTGTACTTGCAAGCTCTTTGACAGATTCCGCAAGTCGGTCTCCCACATAAGTAAAGATCAAACGAGCTCCTGCTTCGTGAAGTGAACGAGCAATTCCCCAAGCGATGCTTCGTTTATTGGCAACACCCATCACCACGATATTACGGCCTTCTAAAGAAAAGTTCATATGTATTAAAGCCTCCTATTTTTTCAAGACATAGTATTAGTACCTGATCATAATATTATCACAAATCATGAGATATTGACAATTTCCACTTGAAGAAAGTTTCTTTTTCATCTTTTGATCAAAAAAACCGTCCTCACAAGTGAAGACGGTCACACCTCTTTTCTCCTGTTTTGCTGATAAGCAAAATGGTTGGTAGGCCCATGACCAGCGCCTACATGCAAAGGATATATGATGGCTTCATGGACAAAGGTCTCTGCTGTTTCAAAGGCTTCCTTCATGGAACATCCTTTGGCTATTTCTGCTGTTAATGCCGCTGCAAAAGTACAGCCTGTGCCGTGTGTATGCGGTGTATCAATATGTTCATTTGTAACTTCAATAAAGCCTTTACCATCGTACAACAGGTCTGTAATGAGGCCGCCAACAGGACCGTGGCCGCCTTTGATCACGACATATTTCGTGCCGAGCTCATAAAGTCGTTCTGCCGCTCGATAGCGATCCTCTTTTGTCTGAATACTCATGCCTGTCAGTATTTCTGCCTCGGGGAGATTTGGCGTTACCACATAGCTTACAGGCAGCAAATGTGTTTTAAGTGCAGAGACAGCATCTTTATTTAATAAAGAAGCACCGCCTTTTGCAATCATGACTGGATCTACAATCAGGTTCATCTGATATTGCACCGTTTTTTCAGCGACGGTGGTAATCATGTCAGCACTCCACAGCATCCCTGTCTTGACCGCATCTGGCATTAAATCTTCTGCCACTGCATCTATTTGGCTTTTTAGCGCCGCGATAGAAAGTGGATATATACCGTGAACACCAAGTGTGTTTTGTGCCGTAATCGCTGTGATGGCAGACATCCCGTATACACCAAGCTCCTGAAAGGTTTTCAAATCTGCTTGAATTCCTGCACCACCGCCTGAATCTGACCCTGCGATTGTTAACGCCTTTTTGATTGTCATTTCACCACACCCTCTCATTAGCCAATCCATTGATGATAAATCGTTCTCGCTTTGGCAATATCACTCGTTCCGTGCACAAGTGCTCTGCCATCTTTGAATAAGACGAGCTTGTACTCATCTTTTTGACAGGAAACCAAATACGGATTTTCTAGTACATCCATTCCTGCTTTCTTTAACCGAAGGGCCACTTCATGTAAAGACGGTGGTGTACCGGCAGCACTGCGGATTTGCACCGTATTACGACCACACAGCACATCTACCTTCGCTCTGCGATCATATGACAGAAATGGAAACGCCTTTAATCTACAGCTTGGACATTGTTCTTTCTTTAATGATGAGACGGAGTGAATATCAGATCGTTCATTTGTCCATAAATCAAAAGATCTTAATATCGGGGTGACTTGATGTCCTGTTAGCAATTTAAGCGCATCTGCCACTTGATATGCCGCCACTTGCTGCACAACCGGACTAATAATACCTGCTGTATCACATGTCATGCCTTGTGCAGGCAAATGGTCAAGTAGGCAGTGTAAGCACGGTGTTTCATCAGGAATGACAGTCAATTGAATGCCATAGCTGGCTACACAGGCTCCGTAAAGAAAGGGAATTTGATGTTTCATAGCCGCATCATTTGCGATCATTCGCACCTCAAAATTATCCGCTGCATCTACGATAATTGAAGCACCACTGACAAGTTCATCAATATGTTGAGCAGTCACATCAATGACGATCCCTCTTACGTGGACCTCACTGTTCACCTGCTTTAACCTTTTCTCAGCTGCTACAGCCTTTGGGAGCCGATCTTGTACATCTTGCTCTGTGTAAAGCTGCTGACGCTGAAGGTTGCTCCATTCAATATAATCTCGATCCAAAATGGTCACAGAGCCTACGCCAGCACGAACGAACATTTCAGCACTGGCTGTTCCAAGTGCTCCCGCTCCAATAATGACGACCTTTGAGGCGTTTAGCCGCTTTTGCCCATCTTTTCCGATTGGTCTAAAAAGCTCTTGGCGTGAATAACGTGTGCTCAAAACGCTGGCATCCCTTCCTGCGGACTGCTTGCTGTACCATAGTTTTTCAATGGAATACGACCTGCCTCGAAACCAAGTCTTCCCGATTCAATCGCCAGCTTCATCGCTTTTGCCATTTTCACAGGGTCCTTTGCGCCAGACACGGCGGTATTCAGTAATACAGCGTCAGCCCCTAATTCCATCGCATAAGCAGCATCCTTCGGAGAGCCTACACCGGCATCAATAATGACCGGCACCTTCGCCTGCTCGATAATAAATGAGAGATTCAGAGGGTTTAATAAACCTTGACCTGACCCGATTGGAGAAGCCCCTGGCATAATCGCATGAACACCAAGTTCTTCTAATTTTCTTGCCAGCACCACATCATCTGATGTATATGGCAGCACGATAAATCCTTCTTCCAGTAGCATTTCAGATGCTTTTAACGTTTCGACTGGATCTGGAAGAAGAGATCTTGAACAGCCAATCACTTCTACCTTGATCATGTCACACAGTCCAGAAGCTTTCGCTAAACGGGCAATACGCACCGCTTCTTCCGCTGTACTTGCGCCTGCTGTATTCGGAAGCAATGTATATTTTGATAAATCGAGCTGCTCTAAAAAATTCGGCTGTGATGCTTCAAAAATGTTCATTCTTCGCACAGCAAAGGTCAAAATTTCAGCTTCTGACACGTTCACCGCTTCCTTTTGAATCTCAAACGATGGATACTTTCCTGTACCAAGTAATAATCTTGATGTGAATGTTTTTCCGCCAATGTGTAGCATTGTATTATCCTCCTCCTACAAAGTGAACGATTTCAATCGTGTCATTTGGTTTAATTTCTACTTGTTGAAAGGCTTCTTTATCAATAATTTTTTGGTTCTTTTCGACAATCACCACACGGTTTTCAAGCTGATAGACTGCTAGGAGATCAAAAATGGTTCCGTTCTCTTTATCGAAATCAACGATTCTGCCATTCAATTGAATTTTCATTCAAACAATGCCTCCTTTCTGCCAATACGGAACGCATCTAGCCATTCCTCATTTACAGGCTCGCCTAATATGAGGTCCCGAATGATTTCTCCTGTCATTGGCGCAAGTAATATGCCATTCCGGTAATGTCCTGTAGCAAAGAGAATACGCTCATCGTCTGGGTGTCTTCCGATATAGGGATGCAGGTCACTTGTTGCTGGTCGAAGGCCTGCCCAGCACTGATCAATCGGCATCTCCTGAATAGAAGGCATGAGCTGAGACGCTTTTTGAATAACAGCCTCAATACCGCCAAGTGTCGGAAGGGCATGCCACTCATTTGGCTTCATCGTTGCACCAATGACCAGCTTTCCGCTATCTCTTTGAACGACATAACAATGACCATGATAAATGGTATGTGCAAGCGCTGGACCGCTGTTCCACACAGACACACATTCTCCTTTGACTGGATAGAGAGAATGAGATAATCCTAGCTCTCCAAAAAACCGGCCAGACCATACACCACTTGCTACAGTGAGGTGATCACATGTGAATGTGCCTTCGACTGTTCTGATAGTCAATGCCTTTTTATCCTGTTTCACTTCAATAACGGGTGTATACTCCTTGACATCCGCCCCGTACCAGACGGCCGCCTGCCACAATGCCCTGCATACCGCATAAGGCTCAACATGGACATCATCTTCAATCAGACCTGCTCCTATGATGTCATCTGCGATTTGGGGCATGCGTTTTTTTACGCTGCTTGCTTCAAGCCATTGAAAAGTAGACAAATGCTGCATCCGGCAAAGTGCACGTTTCTCTTCTTCTGTAAAGGCCACCTTCATAATGCCGCCCGCTGATGTCCGAATATCAATGCCTGATTCATGCCGAAGATCGACTTTTAATTTTTCGTATAATGCCTGGCTTGCTCTGCCCACTTGAAAAAAAATATCCTCATGTCCCTCTCCTTCAGCATGTGCACCGAGCATCCCAGCGGCCGCACTCGTCGTTTGCTTCCCTACCTCATTCGCCTCAAGTAAGATAACCTTCTTTCCTGCTTTAGCAAGGTGATAGGCAATTGACATCCCTATGATTCCACCACCAATGATTGCAACGTCATAATGCTTTTTCATAAGGATTCTCCTTTAGCTTTTTAGAAAATGCATGCGCCATGATTCGCGGCTGATGATGAGAAAAAATCCCCGACATAACAGCAATTCCTTTCACATTCACATGCATCATTTCTGGAATGCGCTCAGGCGTCAAGCCGCCAATCACCACAACCGGAATGGACAACACGGAAGTCAGTTCTTCTACAAGCTCTACTCCCCTTGCCCTCAGTCCTGGTTTACATGAGGTGTCATACACATGCCCAAACATGACATACTCTGCCCCATTCTTCTCTGCTGCTTGGGCTTCTTCTAAAGAATGAACAGACACACCCGCATGAAGGTGAGGGAATTTTTGTCTCAGCTCCTTTGGCGAAAAGCTGTGGCCTGGGAGATGTACTCGGTGAATATTGGTGAGCAGTGCGACGTCTATTCGGTCATTGATCACGAGTTTCTCTTTGGGTACTCCTTCTGAAAGGAGTTGTTTTACAAGATAGATGAGCTCACTGGCAGTTTTAGATCGTTCTCGGATATGAATAAAGTCCACTTCAGATTCAATGACTCTTATTTGCTTGATCAGCTCGATAACGGGAAACGAATTATTTGTTACTGCATGGAGTTCCATTTACACCAACCCCATCTAAGCATGCTGTTTGCCACGTTTCTTTTTCATACGCCATCTCCCAGAAATGGTATTCATAATAACTTGAAATCACAAAATTTTCTCTCATATTGGCCCGCACATGTTCAGGTGCTTTTTCTGCGAGTTCATCAAAACGGTTAACCTGTTCAAAAACAAGCTCTTTAAACCAATCCCCTCCATAAGTCAAAATCCATTCTTGATAAATGGGATGGTCAGGTGTCGTTTGTTTCAGTTTTTCACCCAACTCATAATATAGCCAGTAGCACGGCAATAACGCGGCTAATATTTCTTCAAATCGTCCGCTTTTCACAGACCGGTACATATGAGAGGTATACGCATAAGCAGTTGGAGAAGGCTTGAAGCTTGCGAGAGCTTCATCAGAGATCTGAAGAAGCTCTGTGAATTTCCTATGCAGTGATAGTTCTGCTTCATACGTGCCCTGCGCATGATACGCCATTCTGCCCGTCGTATGTAAGTCCTCACTAATCGCAGCTCCATACGCTTGCACCTTGGCAAAATGGGTTAAATAATATGAATCCTGCATCACATAATAGGTGAAACGATCGATTGAAAGTGTGCCATCTCCAATCCCTTTCACAAAAGGATGCGTAAAGCTTCCATTCCACCATGTTGCTGCTGCCTCTTTACATTCCTGTGAAAATGTCATGTTCCTCTCCTCCTGTTTTTCCATATAAAAAAGCCACTTTCCGCGTGGAAAGTGGCTTGGAATTTGTCAAAAGCATAGGCAAAAACCGCACCACTTCCCTACGCAGGTATGAACCTGTTCAGGTAATGAGGGTCTAAAAGTCTACACTTTTATCTCAGCCCTTTTAAAGGACTCCCCTAGTGGATCAAACATATGATGTTGTACCTCTATCTTAATCAGGAATTGTTCATTGGTCAAGGATTCATTGTAACTCTAATTGAGCTCTACGACCTACCACATACTCCCGAAGCCTGACACAAGCACGCGAATCACCGCTATCCCCATGCGGTACTAAGCTGTCTACCCCTCTAAAAATACAGACAAATACCAAATTCCCTGTAAAAGGAAATTCCCGTACCATGACATTATGATATCGATGGTTGTTCATTTGAATTTGATACAAAGAAAAATCCTCATTTGTTAACAATCGAATCGCATCAGGTACTTCAATAGAATACCGTCACACACTGGCTGTTTAGGCTTTTTATATGTGTCTACTTGACAGGGATAAGACCACTGCTTAGAAGGTTACCGGGTATTTTATAAAAGCAATGATTCCATATCATCTGGCAAAGGAGCAGAAAATGTCATTTGCTCCCCTGTCATCGGATGAGGAAAGACAAGGGTTTCACTATGCAGTGCCTGCCGGTCCATAAGCTCGCTCGTTCCGCCATATAGCGTATCACCAATGAGCGGATGACCAAGATATTGCATGTGCACACGAATTTGATGTGTTCTTCCAGTTTCAAGAGAAAGAGACACATCGGACATGTTGAGATCAGCGTCTACCGCTCGAACGGTATAATGCGTCACTGCCTCATGGCCTGTTTCATGGACCATTCGTTCAATGATACTATCCCCTTTTCGAGCAATTTTGGCTCTAATTGTTCCGTGCTTTTGTGTGATGATGCCATGTGTAAAAGCTCTATATGTTCGCTTTACTTGACCTTTTTTTTGCGCCTTTGATAAAAGGCTGTGAGCAAAGCGGTGTTTGGCAACAAGCATCACACCAGAAGTATCGCGATCAAGGCGGTTCACCAAATGAACGGTCAACCGCAGAGGCTCTTCAGCATAATGATGCAGCAGTCCATTTGCAATACTGTGCTCAGGATGCTCTCTAGAAGGGATCGATGGAATATATGGCTTTTTATTTAGCACAAGCACATGCTCATCCTTGAATAAAATATCAAGCGGGATCGGAGCAGGCTTTAGCCCTTCACTCACCTTTTCCTCAGGAAATAAAATGGTGAGCCTGTCTCCCTTATGCAGCTCATACCGCACGGTAACATGCTCTCCATTAATGAGGAGATCACCTCCATCAAATTTAATATCTGTGAGCATTCTTTTTGAGATGCCAAGATCGATTAAATAATCCTTTAACAGCAGTCCCTCTTCTTTGGCTGCGATAGTTTTGTTTAACTTAAAATATTCCAGCGAGAACGACCTCTTTCTTATTCTCCTTTTCCGATAAAGGAATCTTGCACCCTTTTCCAAAACGGAAATGGTCTAAATCGGGCAAAACGGACATTCTCGTCTGCCACACGACATTGAATGGATTTCACATCTTTATGAAGCAGCGTCAAATGATCAATTGTCACCTGAAAATCCACATCGTTGATCGGTTTGATCACACAAGTGTGGTGATCTGGCAAAATAAGCGGTGAACCGACTGTCCGGAACACCCTGTTATTAATCGAAGCCATTTCTGCAAGCTGAATGGCTCTAATGGAAGGATGGATAATGGCGCCGCCAAGTGCTTTGTTATAAGCCGTACTGCCAGATGGCGTAGACAAACAAAGACCGTCACCTCTAAATGTTTCAAAAAGCTGACCTCTAATTTCAACATCTGCCACAAGCGTACCTTCCATACTTTTGATCGTACATTCATTCATCGCTAAATATTTCTCTTCTCGGCCGCCATCGTTGTATCTGACAATGACTTCAAGAATCGGATAGTCCACAATATGATAAGGTGTTTTTGCAATGGCGAGGACAAGCTTTTCAATTTCACTCGGCACCCAGTCAGCATAAAAGCCAAGATGCCCTGTATGAACACCGACAAAAGCTGTTTCATTCAAGCGGTTGCTATAGCGGTGAAAAGCATATAAAAGAGTTCCGTCTCCCCCGACAGTAATGACAAGATCCGGTTCCTCTTCATTTAATTCCATGCCAAAATCCAGTAAGTAGGTCTGAATTTTATTTTTGAGTGTGTCAGATACAGAATTCCCTTTTGAAGAAACGGCAAATTTCATGAATTCTTCTCCTTTTCCACCTTGCTGCTACTAGAAGGCAGCATCATATTTGATCAAGCTTCGGTTCAGCTATCGGTTTTCTTTTTCCGGGAAAATGCCACTTGTGCTTCTTGAATTTCTCCTCGGATTTCAGACATCTCCTCATCAAGACGAGATGCTGCCTCAGAAGCTCTTTGAAGGCGTAGCTTGACCTTTTCCGGGATATTCCCGCTATATTTATAATTCAGAGAATGCTCGATGGTCGCCCAAAAGTTCATCGCAAGTGTACGAATTTGGATTTCGACGAGGAGCTGCTTCTCTCCGTTGATCGTTTGCAACGGATATAACACAACAAGGTGGTACGAGCGGTATCCACTTTCTTTATGTTCTGCAATATAGTCACGTTTATCAACCACCACAAGGTCTTTTCGTGACTGAAGCATTTTTTTCACGACTTGTATATCTTCTACAAACTGGCACATAATGCGAAGCCCAGCAATATCCTGCATCGTTTCAATCTCATGCATCGGGATGTTTTTACGCTTTGCTTTTTCTAATATGCTGGCAACTGGTTTCACTCGGCCTGTAACAAATTCTACTGGTGAATGGTCATCCTCGAATTCATACAGCTTTCGAATGCCTTTTAGTTTTACTTTTAATTCTTCGACTGCTTGCTTATATGGTGCGAGGAATTGATCCCATTGTTTTTTGTCCATGAAACTTCCCCCAATTCCAAATACCTAATTATTTCAGAGGAATGTGCTTTTCACTTTCTCTTCCATATCTCCGTAATTGGCATTGTCTTTAATATTGTCGATTAGATAGTGTAATTCCTGTTGAAGTTGAATCAGTTCTAACGATTTTTCTTCTGCCGTCAAATAGACAGGGATGTCACGATTCATTGCTTCTTTTAATGAAGCCCATGTATCTTCCCCGAAGATAAGATACGTAAAAGACTCCTCGGTTTCGAATATGTAAACGAACGCAAAGTGATCAGAATCAACAAGCATTTGTCCTGTTGCTTTTGCTTGTTGAATTTGCTCATCTGACTGAACCGTCAAAATCAGCCTGTCTTCTTTTAAAGTTGCTTCTGTGATTTCAATTCTGTTTTGCATCATGATCTCCTTTACAACAAAGTACAGCTTTATTTTATCATATCAAGTTCAATATTGATAAACCGAACTTTTTAAGAAAATCTCGATTTTCGTTTTCAAATGATGATTTTGCATCATTCAGTCTAAAAAAAGACTAAATAGAGCTACAAAACAATCTTTTACATGGCGAACACACATCATATACAATAAATATATTTCCTCTAAATGAAAGGTTGATGCAAAATGGCACAGGAAATTGAAATTGAACTAAAGCAATTATTATTAAAAGAAGAATTTGAACAGCTGAAACGATATTTTCAATTGAAGGATACAGATTTCCGCACTCAAACCAACTATTACTTTGATACACCTCAATTTGATATAAAATCTCAATTTGCTGCATTACGTATGAGAGAAAAAGACGGTCAATGGGTCCTCACTTTAAAGGAACTACACGAGATTGGCTTGCTGGAAACTCATCAAACGACAGCTCCTCCCACTAGCCTTGATGATTTTCAAATACCAGAAGGTGAAGTGGCTGACCGGTTAGACGACCTAAGCATTCGAAAGGATCAAATTGTGTATTTTGGTTCACTTGAAACATTAAGAGCAGAAAAAATAATCAACGAAGGCTTAATTGTTTTAGATCACAGCCGATATTTAACAGTAGAGGACTATGAACTAGAATTTGAAGTGAGCAACTTAGAAATCGGACAAGCCGCATTCTCAACATTGCTCCGTCAATTTCAGATCCCAACACGAAACACGAGGAATAAAGTGGTTCGTTTTTATGAAGAGAAAATGAAAACACAGAATAGATGAATTCCTTGAAGGAGGAACATGATGAACGTCAATCAACTTCAATCCTTTATGCAGCTTCAAGCTCTCAAAACGTTACAATTGGATAACGGGCAAACACAAATGTCGACCAACCAAGAATCAAGTGCACAGGCTTCATTCCAGTCGTTGCTGCAAGATTTTTTAGGCGGGTCAGAATTATCACGCCTTCCGCTTTCAATCTCTGCTTTCATGGGCGCGGACCCATCAACGGCTCCGAACACGCAATATGTGCGTACGAATCCGTATCTATCTGCCATGGGCAGCAGTGAACCATTTTCTTCTCAATCTTTATATACAAATGACGCTCAATTGAATACAGCGAATGGCATCGGAAATGTCTTAAACAACAGC
The DNA here is from genome assembly GCF_037104745.1 of Bacillus sp. FJAT-53060. Taxonomy (NCBI): domain Bacteria; kingdom Bacillati; phylum Bacillota; class Bacilli; order Caryophanales; family Bacillaceae; genus Bacillus; species Bacillus sp. FJAT-53060. Next base: position 11,306 of record NZ_JBAWSW010000006.1, on the reverse strand, counting down.
TTTACTCCGCCACTTCAAAAGACCGCTTCAAGTGCTTCAACAAAAGAGATTGACCAGATTGTCTCTCAAATGGCTCAAAAGCATGGCGTTCCAGAGAAGCTGATTCACGCGGTGATCAAGCAAGAATCTGGATATCGTACGAATGCTGTCAGCCACGCAGGTGCGCTTGGACTCATGCAGCTCATGCCGTCTACTGCTAAATCACTTGGCGTGAATAATGCCTTTGATACGGCCCAAAACATTGAAGGCGGAACGAAGTATTTAAAACAAATGCTTCATAAATATAATGGAAATATCTCACTCGCTTTAGCTGCCTATAACGCAGGCTCAGGAAATGTAGATAAATACGGGGGCATTCCTCCATTTAAAGAAACACAAAATTATGTAAAGAAAATCACTGCACAGTATTTCGCCTAAACCGAAGATAGCCTCTTCGGTTTTTTGTATGTCGCTTTTCACCTTTTTTTGACCGAATATGTTATGATATGGTCAATCAACACTGAATCCAACCCTCTCTCTATTTTAAAAGGGCCAGAGCGATTTGTTTGTGGAATTGAGTTTATGTTGTTAAAATAAGTATACAAGAATCGAAACAATAAAATAGAACAAACTGAATATTCATTTTTGAAATAAATGAAATTCGCAATAGGGTGAATCATCCTATTAGCTACGAGTAAAAGGAGTAGTCAACATGGTACAATCGTTTAACGCACCTTACGAAGCGATTGGAGAGGAACTTCTATCGCAACTTGTTGATACTTTTTATGAAAATGTAAAGTGTCACCCTTTGCTTCATCCTATTTTCCCGGATGACTTAAAAGAAACAGCAAGAAAACAAAAACAGTTTTTAACTCAATATTTAGGCGGACCGCCGCTTTATACAGAGGAGCATGGTCACCCAATGCTACGGGCGAGACATCTCCCTTTTCCCATTACTGAGGAGCGGGCTGACTCATGGCTTGAATGCATGGAGGATGCAATGGATCAAATAGGACTAACAGGCGATATTCGTGACTTTTTATTTGAGCGGCTTTCTCTGACGGCTCGTCATATGGTCAATCAAACACCTGAAAAGGACGGACGATCTTGAGCTGCAATCCGCACGATCAATATTTTTCACACTGTCACGGACATCCTCAAAAGCCGATAGAAATCTATGTTTTCATTGACCCTCTCAGCCCGGACTGCTGGTTAATAGAGCCATCAATTAAAAAATTGAAAATGAAGTATGGCCGTTTTTTCACTTTACGAACGGTCACAAGTTCTAGTATTAATGCATTAAACCGGAAAAGAAAGAAGCATTTGCTGACTGAAGCATGGGGGAAATTTGCCACCAAAACCCAGACCAAAAAGGTACAAATGCTGTCTGAACAAATTGTAACATCGCCCTATCTCGCCTCGCTCGCACTAAAAGCAGCAGAGCTTCAAGGTAGAAAATGCGGAATGAAATTTTTACGTCTCATTCAAGAATCACTTTTTTGCCACCAGCAAGACGTTACAAGTGAACATGTCTTGCTAGAGAATGCAAAAATTGCTGGACTGGACATTGAGGAATTCCAGCGGGATGTCCATTCGCAAAGTGCAGTCAAAGCCCTAAAATGTGATATGAAAATTGCAGCTGAAATGGACATATCTGAGCTTCCTACCTTCGCCTTTTTTAATACGATAAACGGAGATGAAGGTGTAAAGATTTCGGGTGCATACTCTTATGATATATACAAGGAAGTTCTTTTTGAAATGATTGGTGAAAAACCAACACCTTCAGAACGGCCTCCAATTGAATGGTTTATAGCTTACTTTCAATTTGCATCAGCAAAAGAGATTGCTGTTGTATATGACCTGTCGCTTGAAGAAGTTGAACGTGAAATGAAGAAGCTGGCATTCGCTAAAAAGGTAGAACGTGTGCAGGTACATCAAGAAATATTTTGGCGCTATAAAGAAAATGAGAACTATTTAGATCTTAATGTCTACGGATGTGAAAATGAACATGGGTGCTGATCCATGTTTTTTCTTCACCTAAAAAAGGAACATTCGTTCTAAACATAGACACGAAGAAACCGCGCCGGGATAAGCGCGGTTTCACTATGTCTTAACGACAACAAAGGGGATGGGAGAAATTTTTCACGGTCAAACAAAGGGGTAATGTTTGTATGTGATTAATTTCACATCTTTAGTATAGCAAATTTTGTCGACTTATGACAACCGATATGCTATATGTTCATATTTTTGTCACAAAACATAAGAGGACTGTCACTTTCATATAATGAAAGTAACGAAAAAATAGGGGGATCTTCATGCGCATCATAACGATTGGACTTGTTGCCATTGGCTTATGCTTCTTTTTAAATATATTAGGCTTAATGAAAATGCTGCCTCTTTATCTGACGTCACCACTCTTATTTGTTTCGATTCTCTTTACAATATATCGATTGAATCACCGTAAGACCTTTAAAGGATTTAAAGGGTGAGCATTTGAAAGGCTTCTCCTATTCATCAGGAGAGGCCTTTTTTATTATCCTAAGAAAAAACTCCTGCCAAAAGATGAGCTCGAACTCACATATTTGACAGAAGTCTTTTCGTTACTCACCAGTTTTGGAGATAAGCTCTTCCATTTCTTTTAGTTTTTCTTCGAACAATTGACATGCTGCCTCAATTGGTTCTTTAGATGCCATATCAACACCTGCTTTTTTCAACACATTGATTGGGTAATCGGAGCTTCCTGCTTTAAGGAAGTCTGTATAACGCTCCACCGCAGGTTTACCTTCCTCTAGTATTTGCTTACTTAACGCCTGTGCAGCACTATAGCCTGTCGCATATTGATACACATAATAGTTGTAATAGAAATGAGGGATTCTCGTCCACTCTAATCCAATTTCTTTATCTACAACCATGTCGTCTCCAAAATACTTCTTATTCAAATCGTAATAAAGGTTCGTCATAAACTCTGGCGTTAATGCTTCTCCTTCTTGTGCTTTTACGTGAATCAGATGCTCAAACTCAGCAAACATCGTTTGTCTAAATACCGTTCCTCTAAAGCCTTCTAATAAGTGATTTAATACATACAAACGCTGCTTTTTATCCTCTAAGTTATTTAGCAAGTATTCCCCTAGTAACGCTTCATTTGTTGTGGAGGCCACTTCTGCTACAAAAATACTATAGTTTCCATACGGATATGGCTGATGCTTTCTTGTGTAGTAGCTATGGACAGAGTGACCAAATTCATGAACCAATGTAAATAAATTATCAATATTATTTTGCCAGTTCATTAAAATATACGGATTCGTGCCGTAGCTTCCAGATGAATATGCACCGCTTCGTTTCCCTTTATTCTCATAAACATCCACCCAACGATTGGTAAGTCCTTCTTTTAAGACGGACACATATTCTTCTCCTAATGGGGCTAACCCTTTCAGCATATAATCCTTGGCTTCATCGTAGGTCAGCTTCATGCCAGCATCTTTCACAAGTGGCGTATACAAGTCATAATTGTGCACTTCATCAAGTTTTAATACCTTTTTACGCAATTCTATATAGCGATGTAATAACGGTAAATATTGATGAACTGTATCAATTAGATTGTCATACACTTCTTCCGGAATGCTATTTCTTGATAAAGCTGCTTCCCTTGCGGATTTGTAATTTCGGACTTTCGCATAAAAATTATCCTTTTTAATCGAACCGCTAAGTGTAGAAGCAAGTGTGTTTTTATATTGAACATACGTTTTATAAACGGCTTTGAAGGCGTTCTTTCTCACTTCACGGTCTTCACTATTTAAAAATGTAATAAAGTTTCCATGGGTAATCTTCTTTTCTTCCCCATTCTCATCCTTTACAGAAGGGAACGAAATATCTGCATTATTAAACATACTAAATGTAGTAGATGAAGATGATAGAGGTTCAGATGCCTCAGCTAATAAAGCTTCTTGCTCTTCACTTAAAATATGTGGACGCTCTTTGTTAATTTCTTCGAGAGCGTGAGAATAAATTTTTAATTCTTCCTTTTCCAAAATAAATTGCTGCAGTTTATCTTCTTGAATGGATAAAATCTCTGGAACAATATAAGCAGATGCACTCGACATTTGTGTAAATAAATTAGACGCTTTATCATTTAATGCCTGAAATGATGAGTTTGTTGTATCTTCATCGTACTTCATGTGCGCATATGTATAAAGCTTGCCAAGCTTTTCAGAAAGTTGATCCTGAAATGTTAGGGCTTCATACAGAACATCAGCAGAATGGGCCAGCTTGCCTTTAAATTGGGCTAGCTTAGGAATTTCTTTTTTTACAGCCTTGAATTCCTTGTTCCACGAATCCACGCTTTCAAAAATATCTTCAAGGCGCCATTTGTTTTCTTCTTTTACTTCGCTTCTGACTGGTAAATGGTTGTTTTTGCTTTGTGAAGTCATATGAATCCCCCTTGCATGAGTTGTGTTGAACCAACCTTTCGGAAAGTGAAAGAAATTGGTGTTGTATTTATCTTCTTTGTTTTGAACTATATTTGTCAAATCATATGCAGAAATAAATACCAAACAGACTAAAAAAATGAGAATAAAGCGTTTCTTTCTAATCAACAGCACCACCACCTTATTCTTATGATGATCAAAGTGGTCCTGAAACATGCTAATGAAATAAGAAAGCATCACGTTTAAACGCTTCATTTATTGTTCGTATAGGCACTTGATTCGATGTTACTTGATAATTACCCTCTTTCGTCATGTGTAAAAACCCTTTGCTGATGAGAGCCTTCATATATGCAGTAATCACGTCTTTGACTTCTTTGGTTGTGACATTGGCAAATCGGAGCTTTACTTCTTTTGCCTGCACACACCGATAGATTTCTTTTATCAGCAGTTGGATTGTCACTGGTGCTCTTCCCTTCCTTTTTACCATCCAATGATAAAGGCACCCTTGCCAAACATAAACTGGACTACTAAAGATATACGCTTCTGTCAATGGAATAAACAATTCAGTTGGTAGAAATGGATATGCGGTGCGATGATGCTCATAAAAAATGTGTCTCAAACGCCTACTTTCATTTGATAAAATGCGGGGAGGCCGCTGCCTAAATTGCTGAACACACCTCACCCATTGCTTATTTAATGGACGCTTACTCAAGGGAGGATCGAGGAGTGCTGAAAGTTGATGGTATGCTGAAGACGGCCTGACGGTCATTGTAGCACATATTTTCGTTGACTGAAATGCGAGGAGATGATCAAGGTGGATGAACATTTGCTGAAATGGACAATAAAAGATCAATCTCCTTTTGTGCGATTGCCTTAAAACTCCCCAATGAATAGCAGAGAAAGAAAAGAGCTGGGTAGATATTCGTGTTAAACGATTTGCACCTATTATCCATATAGGGAAGAGCCCTGCGGCACGGAGACCTCTTGTTCTTTTCCTTACCTCTTGCTGAGAAATATTCGCACATTGAAATTCGATCGCGTAATCTACATCTCCCTCAACGACGGTCACATCAGGGCGCTGCTGGACCTTAGAAACATATTTCTCCAGCATTGGCTCATGTCCAAGTCGTTTAAGCCAACCTTCGAGGGCAGTCTTTCCCGACTGATGATATGCTGTTTCGCCTGTAGCGGCTAACGGACATGCTGTCTGCTGTTTATGTGCAAAATGATAGATACGATGCTCACCTAACTTTAATTGAACCTCCTGCCTGCATTCAGGACAATAAAATTTGCACGTAGACCTTATATGCTCTAACCGGCTTTTCGTTAGATGATGTGTAATTCGGATAAGCTTCCCATTATCCATGATCGCTGCATTCATTCATTTGGCTCCTTGCTCTTTGATACCGTATTATATCTTGATTTTTTCTAGGGAAGCGAATATAGAAAATGATCTTTTCTTCTTCCAAATTATATATTTCTCCATTATTTCATAGATAAAATAAAAAATCCCCCTTAAGGAAAGGGGGAAAATAAAAAGTTTATAAAAGTGGTGATAATAATCTTGCTGTTGATTCAAATAGTCTCACTCTCAGAGGTCTCTTTGCAAATTCTTCTGGGATGATTTCATGCGACTGCTCTAAATCCCCTAAGAAGTCATTGACTAGCTTTTCCGTACTTTTGGTTTTATAGAGGAAAGCATTGACTTCAAAGTTTAAATGAAAGCTTCTCATATCCATATTCGCCGTCCCAATTGAGGCCAGTTGACTATCGACAATGATAAATTTGCTATGCATAAAGCCTTGATCATATTCATATACCTTCGCTCCTGCTTCAAGAAGTTCAGGGAAATATGAACGAGACGCGTGGAATACGATGCGTTTATCTGGATTTTTAGGAGCAATAATCCGAACATCTACTCCGCTCAAAGAAGCGATTTTCAGAGCTGACAAAATATCATCATCTGGAACAAAATATGGTGAAGCGATCCAAATCGATTTTTTGGCTGAGATGATCATGGAGAAAAAAAGATTTTTAATGACCTCCCACTGTTTATCAGGACCGCCAGCAATCATTTGTACGCCTTCTGTTTTACTCTCCACGTGGCTAAAATCTCTGAAGTAGTCTACTCCTGAGTATCTTTCATTGGTCATATAATACCAATCCTGCATAAAAATCTGCTGCAAATCGCGAACAGCCTCGCCTTTAATCATGAGATGCGTATCACGCCAGAACCCATATTGTCTGCTTCTGCCCATGTATTCGTCCCCAATGTTAAGCCCTCCGACAAAGCCTACTTCTCCATCAATCACAACAATTTTTCGGTGATTTCGGAAATTAATTTTATTATTTAACAAAGGCAGTCTCACTGGTAAAAATGATACGATCTGCACACCGGCCTTTTCTAGATCAGCAATATATTGACGAGAGAGCTTTAAGCTCCCTACATCATCATATAAAAAGCGAACAATGACGCCTTTTTTTGCTTTCTCAATTAAAATGTCCTTTAGTTCTTGGCCAAGGTCATCATGGCGGAGAATATAATATTCTAGATGAATGTGATGTGTTGCTTTTTTGATCTCTTCAAAAATATGAGAGAACGTTTCTTCCCCATTGGTTAGGACTTTAGAGGAAGTGCGATACGTAATAGGGGTATGTCCAAGTCTGTGAGCCAGCTTAAATAAGAGTTGCTGATGGTCACCCATATGTGTCATTTTTTCAATTGCTTCTCTGTGAATGCGCTCATCTTCCTGGATTAACTGTTCATCTAGTACCGCTTTCTTTTCAAACAGCCGGCGCTTTTTAATATTGCGTCCAAAGAAAAAATAGAACAAAAATCCGAACAGCGGAAAGCTGCCAAGTAGGACAAGCCAAGTGATGGTTTGAGACGGATTTCGGTTCTCTAAGAAAATAACAAATCCAATGAAGATAATCGATAAAGTGAATAGGACACTGATGAAACTTAGTACACTTACTGCTATATCACCGGCAAAAATTTGAATAATCAAATAAGCACCTATCGTAATGATAAGAAAAAAAAGAACCTTGACTACATTTCTCATTTCATTTTCTCCTTGATCTGTTTGTTTAACTATTCATTCAGATAAAAAAGCCGATTCCTCTATAGAAATCGACTTTTTGTTGTTTACGAGAAGTGCTGTTGAATCGTTTCAAGGGCATTACCTTTCACAATCAGCTGACCGTATTCTTGCAGTCTGTAGATGCTGACAACTGATTCATGAGCATATTCAAGCAGAATGCTGAGCTTATTCTCCACTTGCTCATCTGACAAATCCTCGTGGAAGTCAACATATAGATAATAACGGTTTTCAAACGAATATAAACTTGTGGTAAAATCATGCATATTTAACTGAGAAAGTGCAATCAAATCTTCAAAGTCATCCATTTTCAACACGAATTGAAGTTGAAGTTTTTTTTCCTTCTCATTAGGTTCTTCTTGATCCTGCTCTTCTTTATGAAAATCATCAAGCAGTGCATCTAGACTTTCTTCATCTGTTTGATCTTTTTTATCCTCTGGAATTGGCAATTCGAGCTTTTGTCCATCTTTAGAAAGTTGGGCTTTTGTCACGACAATTTCAAGACCTTTATCAAGTGCCTGTACTTGAATCCAAAGTGGCCCCTCTACTGCAAACTCTTCTTCTTCGTGCACTTCGTCCATTACTTCCCAGAACAGCTCTTCACTGCGCTCACGATTATACCAGATCTCTTCACGATCAAAACCGCGATCTTCAATATCACCGTAGGAAATATAAAATTTAACTGTATGTTCATTTATTCTTTCGATTTCCATTTTGCCAACCTTCCCTTCTATATAAGATGTTGAAGGGACATACAAGCTCCCAATTAATAGTACTTTACTACACTTTACCCGTTCCGTCTACATATTAGCCATTTAAAGAATTGAGGTATTGCTTTGTACTGTCTATTTTATGATAAAACATGAATAAAAGAAATAAAAACGCATTTTTTGCAGAGAAAACTTACAGAAACATATATTTGAATTGTCTTCATATATTGGTTGTACGAGCTCTATAATGAAATGAGGTGAATAGGATGGAAACAGAGTGGATCGTATCCTTACTTATGATTATTGGCATAGACCTGATTTTAGGCGGGGATAATGCTTTAATCATTGCGTTGGCAAGTCGAAGCTTATCAAATGATAAACGTAATAAAGCCATATGGATCGGCACACTTTTGGCAGTGCTAATGAGAATAACAATGACAGGTGCTGCAGTCTATTTATTGACCATCCCTTATTTGCAATTTATTGGCGGGCTCTTTCTCCTTTATATAGGATACAATCTGTTAATTGAACAAAAGAAAGAACCCATTCTGATTAAAAGCAGCGGCTCCCTTTTGCGGGCAGTCCAAACCATCGTCATTGCAGACCTCTTTATGTCACTTGATAATGTCATTGCTGTTGCAGGTGCGGCTAAAGGCAACATGTTCCTAACCGCTTTTGGTTTAATGATTTCAGTTCCCATTATTATTTGGGGGAGTAAGCTCATTCATGCCGCATTAACCAAATTTCCTTTTCTTTTATACGGCGGAAGTGCTCTTTTGGCTTTTACGGGCGGAGAAATGATCGTTCGTGATGTAAAATTGAATGAATTTATGACACAGCATGCAATCCTTGAATTTTTACTTCCATTTTTAACAGTCGCAACCGTCATTTTGGCTAGCCTATTTTATGAACAAACTGCTGAAAACAAATAAAAAAAGCTGCCAAATGATCGGCAGCTTTTCGCTTTTCTATTAGTTAGCAAGTCGTTGAGCTTCTTTTAGTTGGAATGTGCGAACCGTTCTTGGAAGGAAACGTCTAATTTCATCTTCGTTGTACCCAACTTGTAGTCTTTTTTCATCCAAAATAATTGGACGTCTTAAAAGACCAGGGTGCTCATTGATCAGTTTATACAATTTTTGAAGCGGCATTGTTTCAACATTCACATTTAGCATTTGGAATACTTTAGAACGTGTTGAGATAATTTCATCTGTACCATCTTCCGTCATTCGAAGAATTTCTTTAATTTCATCAATTGAAAGAGGCTCAGAAAAAATGTTTCTTTCTTGATAAGGGATATTGTGCTCTTCTAACCACGCTCTTGCTTTTCTACATGATGTACAGCTTGGTGATGTATATAATGTTACCATAAATCTTCACTCCTCAATTTGTAGAATGAATATTGATCTGTATTCTTAAATTAAAATTGTTCTAAATAAGTAATCTTTATAGTGATTATACTATAAAAAAGTAAGTGTGAACAGATTTTCTTGCAATTTTTGTGACAAAAACTAGACAATTTCATTCTTTTTATGGTGATGCTTGATGTCTGAACATGATCATTTAGTCGAGATGATTGAAAATATTCTTTTGTTTTCTATTTTCAATGACCTTTAACACGTCATCAACATCCTCATACGATTGCCCATACCATTCTTCATCTTTATACGTATGAATTCTTTCGTATGTCTTCCTCATGGCCTCCATCATTTCTTCCTCATTATCTGTAAGAGGCGACCAATAAAGGATTTCCATGCGGTTCACTTCATTGGTTGCAAGTGACCTGCGTTTATAACCGATCGATTCTGCATGCTTGAAGTGCTCTCTTTGATAAAACTTTAGGCGTTTTGCAGTATCTTCATCGTCATCATCTACAGGCTCGACCTCAAGCAAGATCGGTTTCTTTTTTTTCTTTAGCTTATGAATGAGCTTTGAGCCGAGGCCTTCACCCCTTGCATCTTTGGAAACAAATAAATAATCAATAAAGATGAAAGAATCAAATTCAGCGTACATCATGACATGATGAGGTCCTTCCTCCTTATGATAAATATCACTTCTTTCCTTTAATAAAGCTTCCATATGCTCTTTTGACTTCATTTCTTCTATCGGGAAGTATTCACTGAGCTTTTCATACCAATTCATGGATTCGCTCCTTATACTATAGTTAAGAACCACTTCCTTAGATATTCCCGATTTCCTGCTATTTAAACGCCTGTACTAGTAAGACGCAACAATGTCATAGGTGGTTTCACTTTTTTTCAAACAATGTAAAAAAAGTTTTATATCGAACGATTCATGAGCATATGAAAAAAACAAACAGAATAAGTGTCATCATGATTTGATTCTGATTGCTTATATTTCGGTAAAGCATATATTCCCCCGAAAAAGAACGAGACCAATGAGCACCATATACCCAAGCAGCCACTATCCTCCGTTTGGTTCAGTGAAAAAAACGTTGAAAAAAGCATAAATACGCTGAAAAAATGAAGCAATGAATAGCGAAAAATCCTCCACATCTATTTCCTCCTGGAAGTTGTTTATTACCTAAAATTACCATTAACTATAAGTAAAGGATCTGTTAAAGTTTAGTATTGGTATTTAAGAAAATACACTACCTAAAAACGAAATTTCTATTCAATTATTTATTTAATTCTTTGGTAAGAATGTCGATGGCTTCCTTAACTTCTTCAATATTGTCTTTGATATTCATTTCATTTCTAGCGTGAAGTAATACTGGTCGGACTGATTCAACTGAACGCCCAAATTTATACATCCATTCATATCTTGGAACCATCCAAATATGAACATGATGGGTGGTATCTTCGTTGTAAAAATAAATAAAGCGTTTCTTTTTGCAAGTTTATTTCTTTGATGGTTGATGCTTTTTAATATTTGAAACCAAATCCAAATAAAAAAAGCACTGACCTTGCAGTGCTTTCAGACCGTAGACAAACCCCACCTTTACTTCAAGTAAAAGTGGGGTTTTCACTTATTTTGATAAAATTTATCAGTTGTCTTACGCTGGACATGGTCCTTTCCATGTCCAGTTTGCTAGCTTTTTGAGATTCATGGCAGCGAAAGTAAGCATCGCCTGCATT